>JAGLSH010000028.1 GCA_023135855.1 Candidatus Omnitrophota bacterium | reverse complement strand
TAGTTCTTTCAGGGATATCATTGGGGTTATTTATTGGCATAAAGACTTTGAGTGTAGCCTATAGCATGGCTTTAGCGCTATTTATTATTTATATCTTAATTAAAAAATCTAAAGGCATTAAACTCCTTGGCTATGGATCTTTATTTTTTGGACTTATAGTATTATTTGGCGGGTATGGCTTTATAAGGAATTTTATTCTTACCGGTAACCCTTTGTTTCCTTTTAATTTAATCATTTTTGGTAAGACAATTTTTCAAGGAGTAATGCCAAAGGCCACTTATTTAGTTCGCTGGACACATGAGGGATATAATTTAGGGAAGTTATTTTTTCATGAAGGCATGGGTACACAACTACTTCTTTTGATATTTCCAGCAACTTTTCTTGCTTATCCTGTAATTCTTATTAAAAATAGAAAAGAAAGATTAAGTTTTTCTTTAAGTTATTTTCTTCTTCTTCCAGCTATTCTGTTTGCGATTTTTACTTTTCTTATTCCTCAGCTTTGGACAAGGTTTTTATATCCTTATCTTGCTGTAGGTAGTATAGTCGCAGTATATCTTTTAAATATTTTAAAAGTTCCAGTAAAAGTTATAAGAGCAATCATTGTAGTGTGTTTTTTATCTTCGATACTTGAATTTAGTGGCTATTGGGAATTAGGACTTTCTTTATTGGCTGCGGTAGTGCTTTTCTTTGCTTTACCATACTTTTTTAAATTCTTGAAAAAAAGAAAAACTAGAGTTGATATGTTATTTTCTTTTTTTGTTGTTTTCTTAGTTATTTTTGTTTTAGGGCAAAGCTGGTATCTTAATCATGAGTATAAAGGTTATGTTAAATATGCGCCTTATTGGAAAGGGGCAATGAAAGGTTGGAAGTGGCTTGATGATAATACCAGTGGTCAAAAGATTGCTTATGCTGGCCGGCCGGTTCCTTTTCCTTTGTATGGCAGGAATTTCAAAAATGATGTTTATTATGCTTCGGTAAATAACATTCATCCGGCTCAGCTTCATTTTTATCCTCAAGGTAATTTAAATTGGAAAGAGTATAAGTACGATGAGATCGATAGAGTATTAAGAAGAGATGAGAATTATCGTGGTAAAGCTACTTTTAAGCAGTGGTATAAAAATATCACCAAAGAAGAGACTGATTATCTTTTTGTTTATATTTTAAATGAGGAAAAATATGCTCCAATTGAAAATCAATGGGCTATATTTAATCCGGATAAGTTTCAATTAACTTTTAGTAGTCCTGATGCTCGCATTTATAAAGTAATCAAATGATGGTATCTATAGTTATTCCTGCGTTTAACGAAGAAGAGTGTATCGAAGAGGTAGTTTCTCGTCTTGTACGGGTTCTTACTGTTGAGCATGAGATTATTGTAGTTAATGATCATTCAATTGACAATACAAGAAATAAGGTCGAGGGCTTGAAAAAGAATTATAAAAATATTGCATTAGTGGACAATCAAGAGTCTCAAGGGTTCGCTAATACTTTGAGAGCAGGGTTTAAAGTTGCAAAAGGTGATGTCGTAGTTCCAATTATGGCTGATTTTTGTGATGAACCAGTAACGATTAATCAGATGTATTGCAAGATTGAACAAGGCTATGATATTGTTTGTGGTTCAAGATATATGCGAGAAGGTAAAAAGATAGGCGGTCCAGGAGCAAAAACTTTTTTGTCTAGTTTAGCTGGAAAAATTATTTATATTTTGGGCATTCCGACTCATGATATTACTAATTCATTTAAGATGTATAAAAAAGAAGTCATTGAGGCAATTGACTCAAAAGCTAAGAGCTTTGAAATTTCAATGGAGATTCCTCTTAAAGCCTACCTTAAAGGATTTAAAATGACTGAGATACCAACAGTTTGGCATTCTCGTGTTGTTGGTGAATCTAGTTTTAAAGTAATGAAATTAATTCCAATTTATTTAAAATTATACTCTTGGGCAATTATGAAAAACTTTATTAAGGTATTTTCTTTTAAAGGAGGAAAAAAATGAGTAAAATTTCTTTATCGATAGTTATCCTTGCTAAGAATGAAGAGGAGAGGATTAGGGATTGTATAAAGTCTGTGGAAGATTGGGCTAGTGAAGTAATTGTTATTGATGATGAATCAACTGATAACACTCCAAGGCTTGCTAAGGAACTAGGTGCTAAAGTTTTGATACGAAGAATGGATATAGAAGGCAGACACAGGAATTGGGCTTATTTAAAGACCGAGAATGAATGGGTTTTAAGTCTTGACGCTGATGAACGATTAACTGAAGAGCTTAAGACTGAAATTGAATCAACCTTATCTTCTATTCCTAAACAGAATGCTTTTACTATACCCCGTAGGAATTTTATTGGGGATTATTGGATACGCTGGGGAGGAATGTACCCTTCAGCTCAGCTAAAACTATTCCGTAAAGATAAATTCAAATGGGAAGAAGTTGAGGTTCACCCCAGAGCATTTCTAGATGGTGAATGTGGGCACCTAAAGGGTGATTTAATTCATTATACTTATAAAAATTGGGCATCTTTCTTGGGAAAACTTAACAATCAAACTACTTTAGAAGCAAGGAAATGGCATAAATTATCTTTAACTAACCCTAAAAAAGCAGGCTACAAAATGAACCTTCTCCATGCTCTTTGGCGTACATGGGATAGATTTATGAGAGCATTTATTAGTAAGAGAGGCTATCGTGATGGGTTCATTGGTTTTATGACAGCCTATTTTTCTTCTCTTTATCAAATGGTTAGTTATGCTAAATATAGGGATTTAGTCAAGAAGGATGGAAAATAAATCTAAATCTTTTTTAATAATAAATCCTTTTGGTATTGGGGATGTTTTATTCTCCCTGCCGCTTATTGAGAGCTTGAAAGAAAGCTTTCCAACTTCAAAGATATTTTATCTTTGCAATAAGAGAACTTACCCAGTTTTGGATAATAATCCTTTAATAGACAAAACTTTTGTATATGAAAGAGATGAATTTGAGACGATAAAAAAAGTATCCAAAATCTCATGGATTAAGAAAATATTGAGTTTTGTCTCAGAGATAAAAAAAGAAAATATAGATATAGCCATAGATCTTTCCCTGAATTCACAGTTTGGATTTTTTTCCTGGCTTTCCGGGATAGGAGAAAGAATAGGTTATAATTATAAAAAGCGAGGAAGGTTCTTGACTAAAAAGATTAAATTTCAAGGGTATGAAGAAAAACATGTTATAGAATATTATTTAGAACTTCTTGATTTAGTAGGGGCTAAGAGTAGATACAAAAAAACTGAAATAATTCTAAATAAAAATCAAAAAGAAAAGGCAGAAACTTTTTTGAAGCAGCAGGGAGTTGGCAGTAATGAATTAATTATAACCATTGCTCCTTGTGGTGGGGCAAGCTGGGGCCGTGATTCTTATCGTAAGCATTGGCCCAAGGAAAAGTTTGCAGAGTTAGCTGATAGACTTATTGATAAAAATCAGGCTAGGATCATTTTTGCTGGCTCAGGCAATGAAAGAGAAGCTATTGAGAAAATCGAGAAATTAATGCACAAAAGCTGTATAAAGGCAATAGATTTACCTTTGATCGATTTCTTAGCTATACTAGAGAGATCAACAATATTGGTAGCTAATGATGGAGGCCCTTTACATATGGGCGTATTTTTAGGAATAAAAACAGTTTCTATCTTTGGGCCAGTAAGTGATATAGTTTATGGTCCTTACCCTCGGGACATTAGAAAACATGCAGTGGTAAAAAAAGACTTACCTTGTCGTCCTTGCTATAAGAAGTTTAGATTATCGGAATGTTCAGAACAATTAGAGTGTCTTAAGAGTATAGCAGTTGATGAAGTCTTTAATTCTGTTAAAGGTTTGATAGAATATTAATAAAAAGCATTAAGGAAAATATTTGCATGGGAAAAGAAAAAATTTTTACAGTTTTAGAATTAAATGCTACTGTTCGTGAACTTATCCAAATAGCATTCCCTCAAAGTGTTTGGGTCTGTGGTGAAATTCAGGGTCTAAGGCCAGACCGCGGCCGAAGACACACTTACTTTGAATTGGTACAAAAAGAGGCCCAGGGCGATAATATTGTTGCTAAAGTTAAGATGGCCTTATTCGCTGGTAGAAAGCCATTGATTGAGAAACGTCTTAAAGAAGTAGAGGGCGGTTTTCAATTAAAGAACGATATCGAGGTAAAACTTTTATGTGAAGTAAGTTTACATCCTCCTACAGGACAGTATAGTCTGGTAGTGGTTGATATTGATACGGTTTATACTTTAGGTAAAGTTGCTCAGAATCGACTTAAGATTATAGAGGATTTAAGGTCGAGGGGTTTACTAGAGAAGAATAAACTGTTAGCTTTGCCTTCGCTCCCTTTACGAATTGGCTTGATAACTGCTTATGATTCAGCCGCTTACCATGATTTTATTAACGAACTTAAAAGTAGTGAATATGGTTTTAAAGTCTTGATACAGAATTGCCATATGCAGGGCAAAGCTGTAGAAGGTGATGTAATCAAGGCGTTACATTCTTTTAATAAGTTATCTTCAGAAGAATTAGATGTTATCGTTGTTACCCGAGGTGGAGGTTCAACAGCAGACTTAGCTTATTTTGATAATAAAAAAATTGCTGAGAGCATTGCTAATTCAAATATCCCAGTTATTTCAGCCATAGGCCATCAGATAAATACTACAATTGCAGATATGGTTTCTCATACTTTTTGCATGACCCCTACAAAAGCTGCTGGATTTTTAGTTGAAAAAATAAGAACGGTAGCAGAAAATTTGGATTATTTAGAAAAAGATATTATTGATAAAGCCGAGAGTTTTATTTCTGATGAAAAAACACAATTACAGAGCTTAGCTGTTAAGACAGAGCGATTATCGTCGAGATATTTTAGAGTCCATCAGGATGCATTATTAAATAAGAAACACAGCATTTTAAGTGCTTTAAAAATTGCTGTAACCAAAAATAGAGAATTTTTTAAACGGAGCTTGGATAGTTTAAATTTATCTTTAGGTAAGGTGTTTAATAATTCTCTTGATCAGCTAAAGTACCTAGATCAGAAGATAAAAATTCTTAGTCCTGAGAATACCTTGAAGCGAGGATATTCAATAACTCTTAAAGGAGAAAAGTCAGTAAAGTCTATAGATGATTTAGAAGAGAATGATTTAATTAAAACAATTTTTTACCAGGGGAGTGTAGTGTCTGAAGTTAGAAGTAAGAAGAATAATTTATAATTGATAAATGATAATTGAAGAAGGGAAAAGGAAGAAGGATAAGGGGTAAAATAATAATGTATCCCGATGCGCGGTAGATGTTACAAAATTTTCTGTGACAATTTTGTAACGCTCGTTGGGATCAATTCGATAGCATTTCTAGTGAGTTTTAACGAACTTAAGAAATACTATCTCATTGAGGAGAAGAGTAATGGGTAAAAAAACAATAAAGTATAGTGAAGCTGTAGAGGAGCTAGAAGAAATACTCTCTGAGCTTGAATCAGAGAGTGTTGATGTTGATGATATGGCAGTTAAGGTAAAAAAGGCTGTAGAGTTAATTAAGCTTTGTCGGGAAAGGATAGAGAAAACAGAGCTTGAAGTAACAAAAATCGTTAAGGAATTCGAGAAAGATTCTAAAAAGTCTGGAAAATAAGTATTTTTTGACCTTTAAAAACAAGTGTTGACCTTGCTGGGTACTTCTGATACAATAATCCAAGTTTGAGGAGAGCATTTATCGATGAATTCTTGCCTTATTTCTAGATAAAAGCTATTATTTATGGGGTTGACAGATAAGTACTAAGAAGGTATTATATATGGTGCGTTATGATAAATAAGACTAAAAAGAAGAAAATAATTGATAAGTTTAAGGGGCATGTGGAGGATACAGGTTCAGCTGCAGTGCAAATTGCTCTGCTTAGTGAAAGGATAGTTTATCTTACCGATCATCTAAAGAGCCACAAAAAGGATTTTCATTCTCGTCGAGGTCTTCTGATTCTTGTAGGAAGACGCCGCCGCCTGCTTACTTACCTTAAAGGTACAGATCTCCAAGGTTATGGAGAAGTTGTAAAGGAGCTTAATATTTAATAATGGCTGTTTCATTGTCTATATCTAATGTAGGAAAAAATTCTCTTGGTTTGTCAACTGGCGAATGGGCTAAGCAAGCTAATGGTAGTGTCAGCATTACTTATGGTGATACTGTTGTTTTAGCTACTGCTTGTATGTCTAAGGAGCCATCTCCAGGCAGAGATTTTTTCCCTTTAATGGTAGAGTATCAAGAGAAAACTTATGCTATGGGTAAAATCCCTGGTGGGTTCTTTAAAAAAGAAGGAAGACCTAGGGATAAAGAAATACTTACCGCTCGTCTTATTGATCGACCTCTAAGGCCACTCTTTCCTAAAGGGATGACTAATGAAGTCCAGATTGTTAACATGGTTTTATCTAGCGATGGCAAGAATGATCCTGATATTTTAGCCGTTAATGCTTCTAGTTGCGCTCTTTTAATTTCAGATATTCCTTTTACTAATCCTGTAGGAGCAGTAAGAGTTTCTAAGGTTGACGGTGAACTTGCGATTAATCCTACTTATCAAGAGAGAGAAAATTCACCCTTAGATTTGATAGTAGTCGGAACAGATACCAAGATAATAATGCTTGAAGGTGGACTTTGTGAAATAAATGAAGAGGAAACTTTTGAAGCGATAAAGTTTGCTCACTCTTTTATAAAAGAAATTATTAAATTACAACATGATTTAAAGAAAAAGGTAGGAAAGGATAAGAAAGAAGTGCCTTTATCTGGAGTAAGCAAAGAGTTGTTGGAAACAGTTCGAGGTAAAGTTGGTTCAAAGCTCCAAGAAGCTTACGATATAAAGGAAAAGGAAGAAAAAAGTGTATTTTTAAAAGGATTACGTTGTTCGCTGAATGAAGGTTTAGTAAATGAGGAATCAGGAATTACTGAAGGAAACATCTCAACGGCATTGCATGATTTAGAAGAAGAAATTTTACGAAAAAAGATATTAGAAGAAGGTAAGAGACCTGATGGCAGGTCTATAGATGATATAAGAGATATTGGATGTGTAGTTAAGGCTTTGCCTCGTACTCATGGCTCAGCTATTTTTACTCGAGGTCAAACTCAAGCTTTAGCAGTTACTACCTTGGGAACTAGTTCAGATGAGCAATTTATTGAAGCCTTAGAAGGTGAGTCTACAAAACACTTTATGTTGCATTATAATTTCCCTCCTTTTAGCGTTGGTGAAGTAAAATTCATGAGAGGACCATCTCGCAGAGATATTGGTCATGGAGCTTTAGCTGAGAAAGCGCTTGTTACGATGATACCTTCTAAAGATGATTTTCCTTATACTATTAGATTAGTTTCTGAAATACTAGAATCAAATGGATCTTCATCTATGGCTACAGTATGCGCAGGATCTTTAGCCTTAATGGATGCTGGAATCCCGATAAAAAATGCAGTAGCAGGAATTGCTATAGGTTTAGTTACTGGTGATAAAGATTATAAGATTCTTACTGATATTGCTGGAGCTGAAGATCATTATGGAGATATGGATTTTAAAGTTGCCGGGACTACAAACGGTATTACTGCTATACAATTAGATACAAAAATAGACGGTTTAACATTTGAGATGATCGAAGGTACTCTTAACAAAGCAAAAATTGCTCGTTTATTTATTTTAGGAAAGATGAAAGAAGCTATAGATTTGCCGCGTGGTGAGCTTTCAGAGTATGCACCAAAAATTAAATCATTCGAGATAAATCCTGATAAAATTGGAGCTATTATTGGTCCTGGTGGCAAGATAATAAAGAGAATCCAAAGAGAAAATAAAGTTAATGTAGATATTGACGATGAGACAAATATTGTTTCAGTGTCTGCTGATAATGCTGAAGATTTAGAAAGAGCAGTAAAACAGATTACCAACTTAATTAAAGATATAGAAGTTGGAGAAATTTACGAAGCTAAAGTTGAAAAGATAGTTGCCTTTGGTGCATTTTGTGAAATTGCACCGGGGAAAAGTGGTTTGATACATGTTTCTGAACTTTCAGATGGGTTTGTTAAAGAAGTTGAAGAGTTCTTAAAAGTCGGAGACATCGTAAACGCAAAAGTTATCGGAGTTGACCCCCAAGGAAAAAT
>JAGLSH010000027.1 GCA_023135855.1 Candidatus Omnitrophota bacterium | reverse complement strand
ATTTGCATAGCGGCTACAGTATTTGGTTGTTCACTTTTTACAAAGCGACCTGAAACTAAGAAAACTTGGGATAAAATAAAATTGAAAATACCGTTAGTTGGTGATTTAGTATTCCTTGCGGCCTTGGAGCGTCTTACTTCTACTATCTTTATTCTTTTAGATAGTGGATTGCCCTTGATATATACTTTAGAGGTTGTTGCCCGTGGAACAGGTAACTTTGTTTTAGAAAAAAATCTTCTTCAAGTAACTGAGAGGGTGAGGGATGGAGCTTCTTTATCTGCTGAGTTTCGTAAATTAGATATTTTTCCTCTTTTGATTTCAGAAATGGCTAAAATTGGCGAAGAAACTGGAAGCATGCCTCAGGTTTTTAATAGAATAGCTATGCATTATCAAAAAGATCTTTCTTCGCGTATAGAGCGTTTAATTTCTGCTTTTGAACCAATTATGATTGTTCTTATTGGAATAGTAATTGGAGGTATTGTTATTGCTTTGTTTTTACCTTTATTCAAGCTTTCTACTTTAGGGTAATACAGGGGTAACATGTTTTCATTTTAATTGACACGAAGACAGAGAGTGTGGTATAAAGAGGGCAGAAGAGATAGATTAATGGTTTTAAATAGTAGGTAAGGGATAAATAAGCAAAAGGGGGTATCAAATGAGGAAAAGAAAGGGTTTTACACTTATGGAATTGATAATTGTAGTAATTATCATAGCTATTCTAGCTGCTGTAGGTATTCCGCAATTTTTTAAAGCTGCTGGAAAAGCAAAGGAAGGTGCAGCTAAAGCTAATTTACAGAACCTAAGAAAAATACAGTTGGCATATGAATCTATAGTAGGGGGTTGGCTAGCTGTAAACTGTGCAAGAAATGCGGCATGTAGATTACGAGTTGATGTTGATAATGCTGATCGTGACAATAATCATACTACAGGTACTGATTTGCAAGTAGCATTTACAGATGAAGAATACCAATATAGACGTGCCGGTAACGTTATAACAGCTACTTCTACTGCTCCGGCTCAGTATAGGACACTTACTATTGATCTTACTACTGGTGCGACTAATTGGTAATAGGTACTTTTCATTAATGAAGGATAGGTGTTAAATGAGAGTGAAACTAAGTAAACAAAGTAATTGCAGAGGTTTCACTCTCGTTGAACTTATGGTTGTGTGTGTTATAGTCAGCGTATTGGCAACCATAGGTTTGCTTGCTTATAGAAAGGTTATAATTAAAGCTAAGGCCGGAAGGGCTCGGAATGCTTTAAGTCTAATTGCTCAAGCTGAAGAAATATGGAGGATAGATAATAATGGAGCCTATAGGACTATTAGCTGGGGTCAGACTGTTAACCCTAGGGTAGGTACTGCGCAAACTGGTGTGAATCTTCGTGCTGTAGATAGCGATCCTGAATTTGCTTATCGCGTAACTGCTGCTGGTATGGCTCAAGCAAGAAATAAGGTGGCTTTAGGTGCTTGTCCAGTAAATCGGATAATTCAACTTAATTTGGTAAGTGGCGCTTGGGCTATTAATTGGTGTTATAGGTGATGAAAATGAATGAGAAGAGCTTTACTTTATTAGAATTAATGCTTGTAGTAGTAATTTTAGGTATACTTGCTACCTTTGTTGTTCCTGGTTATTTGGGGGTTAAGCGAAGAGCGGAGGGTAGAGGATCTTCAACACAGCTAAGGATGCTTCATGCTGCCCAGAAAGTGAATCATTTAGAAGAGGAATTATACATAGCTTGTAATGGATTTGCTGCTTGCAACACTGCCTTAGATCTTGATTTGCCTGATGATGGGTGGGCATATCGCGCTGTATGCATTGGCGGTTGCGCTAATGGTTTTTTAGCTAGAGCAACGGATACCAGTGGATCTGGATGTGTATACACTATAACCCAGCTTATTACTGTGCCAACAACTGGGGCAAGTTGTGTTTTTACTGCTCGATAAAGAGTTAATATGAAAGGAAAGGGAGTTACTTTAGTTGAAGTAGTTGTTGGGTCAATAATTTTGGCCGTTGCCTTTGGTGGGTTATTGTCTACTTTTGTATCTTCAAGACAGTATATCAATAAAGCTAATAAACGACTTATTGCTAATGATTTGGCGTCTCAGACCTTGAATGATTTGTATCGGGCCGTTGATAATGGTACCTGGGATTCAGGAGATTTACAGTTAAGAACTAATAATATAGGCTCTTATACAATAGATAACCAGGTTTATCAAGATGGCGGTGCCGCAAGAAATCGCTATCGTAGTTCAGCTACTGCTGGTAGTTACCGCCGGGTAGAAGTGATTGTAAATTATCCAGACGATTAGTAAGGGAGAAAACTAATATCATTGTGAGAAAATCAGTTACTCTAGTTGAACTTATTATTTCCATGGTTTTGTTTGGTGTAATTGTTTTAGGGGCTGTTTCTTTACATCTCTCTGGTGAAAAGTTTTTAAGTTCTTCAGAAAATAAAACTTATGTGTTAAATGAGCTAACTTTTGTTTTGCAGCATCTTCATAAGAATATTTTGCAGGCAGAAGGAAACATTGATAATGTTGGCATAACTATTACCTCGGTTGCTTCTAGGATTACTCTTCAACTAAGGCAAATTAGCAGAACGGTTCAATATGTTTTTGATAATAATGGTGGCAATCACAGAATTAGATTTAGGGTTGTAGGTGATAGCTGGGAGATACTTACTGATCGGTTTATGAACCCTCCTGTTGCTGGTTTTCCACTTAGTGTTGTTTTGAATGCTGACGGAGGAGTAGCAATAACTAACCTCGCTTTAAGGCTAGATCCTACTTCAGCTGAAGACTCACGCGACAATCCGCAAGTTTCTACTAGAGACACTGCTGCTAAGCGTACCGTATATTTCTATTCCATCAATCATTCCTGGAATTAATAGAAGCGTTTCTTTTTATTTTTTGATATAATTTTTAATGGGAATTTCTATGATAAGATTTTTTTTAGGAGTTTAAAATTTACGATAATGATTGTGCATGATGGTTTGGAAAATTTACTTAATTACTTAGAAGATACTTCTAATGTTAAAGGCAATGCTTCTTTAGTTTATCTTCCTCAAGATAACAGGGAAGTTTTAGAGAGTTTCAAGGATTGCTTTAATAAGAAAATTTCTTTTACTTTGTCTTCCGGTCATACTGGCACAACTGGAGGATGTGTTCCTTTGGAAGGGGCAATTATTTCTTTGGAAAATTTGAATAAAATTATTAATATTGATCAAAAAGAACAAATTGTTCATTCTCAGAGTGGCATAACTCTTGAAGATTTAGAAAAGGAAGTAAATAAGTTTAATTTAACTTTGAGAGCGTCTCCTACTGAGAGTTTAGCCTTTGTTGGCGGAGCAATTGCAACATCAGCTTCTGGGGTGAGAGGGTTTGGTTATGGATCAATAAGAAAATATGTAATCGGATTAGAGGTTGCCTTAACTACCGGAGAGATAATTAATATAAAGCGAGACGAAATTATTGCTAAGGGAAGATGTTTTGATTTTGAGCAAGAAGGAAGAAATTTTAAGTTTTCTATTCCTTCTTATCAGCTGCCAAATGTTAAATCTCAAGCTGGTTATTATGCTAAAGACAATATGGATTTGATTGATTTATTCATTGGCAGCGAAGGAACCTTAGGGGTTATTGTTTCTTGTGAGCTAAAATTGCAAAAAATTCCTTTTAATATTTTTGATGGGTTGATATTTTTTCCTCAAGAAATTGATGCCCTTAACTTTGTTGAAGAGGTGAAGGAGCTAAAGAGAAAAGGAGAGATTAAGCCAGCTTCTTTAGAGTTTTTCGATAAGAATTCTTTAGAATTACTAAAAAATGAGTATTCTTTTATACCAGACTCTGAGGCTGGAGTTTATTTTGAACAGGAAGTTGAGGACGAAACGAGCTTTGAGCTACTTCTTCTTAGGTGGCAGGAGCTAATTGAAGGCAACAAAGGTCTTCTAGATGAGAGCATAATTGCTGATACTCCTGAACAGAGAAAACGAGTATTTGATTTTCGGCATAAATTGCCTCAGATGATTAATGAATTTTTAAGAAATAATAATCAAGTGAAGGTTGCTAGTGATATTGCCGTGCCTGATGATAAATTTAATCAAATGTATGATTTTTATAAAAAAATTGCTAAAGAAGCTAGAATACGATATGTAAATTTCGGACATATTGGAGAATCGCACCTTCATTTTAATTTCTTACCTTCAAACGATCAAGAAAACAGGGAAGCTAAGGAATACCTTAAGAAGCTTTGTCAAAGGGGAGTTTCTTTAGGGGGAACTGTTTCTGCTGAGCATGGTATTGGCAAGATAAAGAAACCTTATTTGAAAATTATGTATAATGAAACAGAAATCAAAGAAATGACTACTGTTAAGAAATATTTTGATCCATTATGTCTTTTAGGTCTGGATAATATTTTTGATAAAGAGATGCTTGCGTCTTCTGGCCGTAATTATTAATTATTACCTATTAATGACAAGCCTAGGTTTCCCTTCTTTTTTCATCAAAATAATCTAAATCTGTTAAAGGTAATATTACTGAAGTAGCAATATTTGTTAAATGAGCTGTGATGCGCTTAAAGTATCGAGCTATAAGAGTGAAACAGACAGCTTCGTTTACTGTGAGATTGCTTTTGGCTAATTTTTCAATAGTTTGATCACAGCGCGTAGAGATTTTAGTTTTATATTCCCAAGCTTTAGCTGCTTTGGCTTCATCGGACTCTATAAAGGCTTTTGTTGTTTCTTTAAAGAGTTCAGATATTTCTTCTTCAAGGTTATTGAAAAGTTCTCTGTATCGTTCCCTATTTAATGGATTATCTATCATAGTGGTTACTTCATAGAGATTCTTAGCATAGTCACCTAACCTTTCAGCATCTTTCACTACACTCATAAGAAGCAGACAAATTGGCACATCTTTTGAAGGTTGGATAGATAAGTGTTCAATTACTCGCTTTCGGATATCTTTTTGGAGATCATTCACCTGTCTGTCTATGCTATAGACATTGTTTTTTAATTCTGGCTCTTCTTCATTGTTGATTAACTTTTTACAAACAGAGTCAAACATTATGTGAGTATCATCAAGCATGTCTTTAAAGTTTTCTAATACTTGTTTTAGGAAATCTTTTCCTTTCCAAAATTGCAATAGATTTTCAAACACAATTGCCTCCTTTTATTTTAACATTTCAAAAATAAAAATAAATAATGCGGGAATTATAAAAAATACAATTAAAGTATATATCAGGGCATAACGGCGTTTCTTATAGGCTAAATCGCCAAGTTTTTTTGATAGAAATATAGGAATTTTTCTTAATATTGTTATCGGATATATACAGAGAAGACCAATCATGTTGAAGAGAAAGTGGACAAAAGCTACGGTAAGGGCAGCAATGTTTCCAGTAGCAAATGATGCCAAAATAGCAGTGACAGTAGTTCCGATATTCGCCCCCATTACCAGAGGATACATTGTTTCAAGAGTTAAGATTCCAGCGGCAATAAGAGGAATCATTAAAGCAATGGTAATTGAACTACTCTGGATTACAGCAGTAAAAAAAGTAGCAGCAATAATAGTCAGCATTCCATGTTTACCGATCACATTATTAAGGACAATTTCTGCTCTTTTTGCTACCATGGTGCGCATTAGCTTTACAATGTAATATAGAGCAGTGAATAAGAGTATTAGCGAAATAATTAATAATAAGATATAAGTTGTCCCAGGTGAAGCTTTTAATTGCATAACTAGGGTCTCTATGAAGTGTATTATTGGCTTTGTGGCTGTTTTAATTGGACTGGTGAACTTAACTCCACCAACATTAACGAAAGTGCTACTCATCCAGGCACCTATTTTGCTTAATGCACCGGTGGCTAATTCAAGCGGAAAAATTATAGCAACACACATCATTTTGAAGAAACCGTCAAGAGTACCTCCGCTTACAGCTCTTTTAAATTCTTCTCGGCGCCCGATATGTCCTATGGATACTAATATGCCAGTTACAGTAGTTCCGATGTTTGCTCCCATTACTATAGGGATAGCATTTGAAACAGTAATCACTCCTGAGCCGACCATACCTACGACAATAGAGGTGGTAGTTGATGAACTCTGGACAATGCTGGTAGCTAGAATTCCAATAAATAGACCGACAAAAGGGTTAGAAGTAGTTTTAATTAAGTTTTCAGCAAATTCTTTACCAAAACCTTTAAAAGCAACTCCCATAAGACCAATACTTACTAGAAAGAGATAGACAAAGGCAAGAACTGAAATTAATTTAAATAAAGCTTTGATTTTTTCGTTATGCATAAATTTATTGAGGAAGACCTCGAAAAGATCCTTCGACTCGCTTCGCTCGCTCAGGATCAATTCACTAGACATTTTTTACGCCTTCGGCAGAAAAAATGTAAGTTTCATTGAATTATATACAGAAAAAGGAATCATTGCAAGAAATTTATTTTTAAAGTATAATCTAACCAAGCTTGGCATTTTAGTTAAAAATAAGCAATGATATATAGTTTTAATTAGTCTTTGGGGATAGAAAAAACATAAGGATTTTAATTATGAATAAGAAAAAAGAATTATTAGCTCTTCTTAAGAAAAAATCTTTTCTTAAGAAAAAAATTAAGTTGTCTTCAGGAAAAATTAGCAATTTTTACATTGATGTGAGAAAAGTAAGCTTAAGCCCTCAAGGAGTGTATCTGATTTCGCATCTTATTTTTAACCTGCTAAAGAATAAGAAAGTAACCGCCATTGGAGGACCTACTTTAGGAGCTGATCCTATTGTTAGTGGAGTTTGCTATGTGGCTTATAAAAATAAGAAAAAGCTAAAAGGTTTTCTTGTCCGAAAGCTGCCTAAGAAACATGGCCGTCAAAAATTGATTGAAGGTCAGGTTTTAACTTCTAAGGAAAGAGTAATTATAGTTGATGATGTAGCTACTAGCGGATCTTCCTTAATCAAGACTATTGAAGTTTTAAAAAAGGAAAAAATAAAAGTAGTAGCGGCAGTAAGCGTTGTTGATAGAGAAGAGGGTGCAAGAGAGGCCCTTGCTTGTTATAATTGTCCGCTTATTTCTCTTTTTACTAAATCCGATTTTTTATGAAAAATTCCTTAAGGAAATTTTTAGTTTATAATCTATGGCCTATGGCCTTTGGTTTACTTTTGCTTGGTTGCGTTACTACAGAATATAATGTTGGCACTGGCAAGCAAGATGTTTATTTTTATTCTACTGAAAGCGAAGTTGCTATGGGTCAAAATATCGCTAAAAAAATTTATCAGGAGTTTAAGCTTTCTAATAGTCCCGATGATATCGAGAGACTTAATCGAATAGCAAATAAAATAACAGACGTTTTAGATCGTAGAGAATTGAGTTATTACTTTTACATAATTGAGGAAGATCAAGAAGGTAAGTCACAGGTAAATGCTTTTAGCCTTCCTGGAGGATATTCATATATATTTAGTGGGTTGTTAGATATTTTAGACAATGATGATCAATTGGCTTTTATCCTTGCTCACGAAGTAGGCCATATTGTTAGTCGTCACCATATGAAACGTTTGCAAGCAGCTATGGGCTATAACCTTTTGACCGTAGCCTCTACTGCTGCAGGAACTTCTTCGGAATTTCGAAATGGTCTTTCTTTTGCTCTTTTCCAGATTTTAGCAGGATATTCTAGAGAAGATGAATTTAACGCTGATGAATTAGCAGTTAAATATTGTAAGCTTGCCGGGTTTGATCCTGCTGCTGGGATAGAGGTTTTAGAAAAACTTTATGAAGAAAGCAAAAAAACGATACGTTCTTTATCTTATTTTAGAACTCATCCTTATCCTGCTCAAAGAATAAGGCACATTAAAGAAGCTTTGCAGCTTCCTTTAAATGTTGATGATTATATAAATTTTTAAAAGTTAGATTAATGGCGGAGAGGGGGAGATTCGTTACTTGCCTTTGGCGATTAGCCAAAGAGCCCGAAGGGCAAAAACAAGTACCGAAAATGTATTAGGCTTATGTTTAACGATAACCTAATAAATTATTTCACTAATATTACAAATAAGGAAAAAGCACGGAGAGGGGGAGATTCGAACTCCCGTCCCATCTTTCGACGAGAAACCGCTTAGCAAGCGGGTGCCTTCGACCGCTCGGCCACCTCTCC
>JAGLSH010000026.1 GCA_023135855.1 Candidatus Omnitrophota bacterium | reverse complement strand
TTTTGTTGGTTTCACTACCTTACAAAATAACAGATTTTGAGAGCTATAGGGCATTTTTTTATCCCTTAACGGTCGCACTTATGATTACAATCTTCGAAAATTGCTCTTTATATAAGTCTTAAATTATGGTATCATTTTGGCATGGAATCAGTAAAGAAGCTTAATTTATGGGACATTTTCTGCATTGCTACTGGAACCATGATCTCATCAGGCCTATTTGTTCTTCCGGCTATTGCTTATAAATATGGTGGACCTTCAATTCTTTTGGCTTATTTTATAGCTGGTTTCTTGATGATTCCTTCTATTTTTAGTAAATCAGAGCTTTTGAGTGCAATGCCTAAGGCTGGAGGGACTTATTTCTTTATCGAGCGTAGCTTTGGTCCTTTTTTAGGTATATTTGGAGGTTTAGCTGGTTGGTTTTCGCTTAGCTTAAAGAGTGCTTTTGCTTTGATTGGTATTGGAATGTTTTTGGAATATTTTCTTCCTTCAGTGAATAATCCTCAATTTTACTTGCTTATAAAATTAATTGCTGCTTCATTTTGCATAATTTTTGCATTAGTGAATATTTTTAGTGTTAAACTTACTGCTCATATTCAGAATATAATGGTTACTTTTCTTCTTTTTATATGTTTTACTTATATTCTTTTGGGAATGAAAGAAATATCCTGGCAGAATTTTCAACCTTTTTTCCCTGAAGGACCAGGTTCATTATTGCCGGTAATTGGAATGGTTTTCATCTCTTATGGCGGACTTACTAAAGTTACTGCTATTGCTGAAGATACCAAAAACCCTTTTCGGACTATCCCGGTAGGAATGTTTTTATCTTTTTTTGTTGTTCAGATAATTTATTGTCTTTGCATAGCAGTTACTATTGGTATTTTATCTCCTCTAGCAATAACTTCTACTTTTACTCCCTTAACTCAAGGAGCCTTAAAATTAGGCGGAATAGGGTTTGCTATAATTCTTTCTATAGCAGCGCTTACTGCTTTTATTAGCACAGCTAATGCTGGAATACTTTCTTCTTCTCGTATACCTTTGGCTATGGCTAAAGACGATTTACTTCCTTCTAAATTTTCACTTGTATCTAAGAAATCCCAAACTCCTTATTTTTCGATAATTTTTACTGGTCTATTCATGCTTGTTTTAATACTTTTTCTAGATCTTGAGAGTTTGGTAAAGATAGCTTCAACACTGATGATCCTTCTTTTTATTTTTGTTAATTTTTCGGTTATCATAATGCGCGAGAGTAAAGTTATAAATTATCGCCCAACCTTTAAATCTCCATTTTATCCTTGGGTTCAAATTGTTGGCATTATTGTTTATGGCATTTTAATTTTTGGGATGGGTAAAATACCTCTCATTGTAAGTGCTTTTTTCATTGGGATTAGTTTTGCTTGGTTCGCCTTAAGTGTCAGAAAGATAAAGAGACATTCCGCACTTATGCATTTAGTAGAGAGGATTACAGCAAAAGAATTTGTTGATACTTCCCTAGAAGATGAGTTAAAAGAGATTCTTCATAAGCGCGATAGGATTACAAAGGATAGATTTGATCATTTAGTGGAAGGCGCTATTGTTTTGGATTTGGAAGAAGGTATGGATAGAGACAGTTTTTTCCAACTTATTTCTGAAAAGCTTTCTTTGCGATTAGATATTGATTCTAGTCAGATAAAGAGTTTATTAATAAAAAGAGAGGACGAGTCACATACAATACTTGAGAAAGGTTTAGCTATCCCTCATATTGTTGTCCCTGGTGAAAGTAAATTTGAAATCGTGCTTGTGCGGGCTCGTAAGGGGATAGTGTTTTCATCTGAGGAGGAGCCAGTACATATTATTTTTGTTCTTGTTGGATCAATAGATGAGAGAAATTTTCATTTAAGATCATTGATGGCAATTGCCCAGATTGTACGTGAGGGTGATTTTTATGCAAATTGGATGAGAATGAAAGATCAAGAATCTTTAAAAATGTTAGTTTTGTCTTCAACAAGAAAAAGAGAGTAAAACCTTAAGAGGTGAGATAATTTTCAATGAAAGTATTAGTTACTGCTGGTTCCACTTGGGCTAAGATAGATGATGTTCGAATAATTACAAATCGTTTTACTGGTAAAACGGGTTTATGTTTAGCTCAAGGCTTAAAAAGAAAGGGGCATTCAGTCACGCTTTTGATAAACCCTCATTGCCTAGGCGAAGCCATCCCTTTAGGGGTAGGCAAGATAAAAGGGTTGAGAGTCATTCCTTATTATTATTTTGAAGAGTTTAAAAAGGAAGTTACTAAGACAATTAAAAAGCAAAATTATGATGTTATTATTCATAATGCAGCAGTAAGTGATTATAAGCTAGCAAAGCCTTTCAAAGGAAAGATTTCTTCAGGTAAGAGTCAAGATCTAAAATTAATCTCTACAGAAAAGATTATAAAGCATATACGTAGGTTAGCTTCTAAATCGATGCTGATTCAGTTTAAATTAGAGCCTAAACAAAAAGGGATTATAGATAAGGCTTTTAAGAGCCTAAAGGTTAACAAAAGTGATTTCGTAATTGCTAATGCCTTAGAGGATTTAAAAACTGGATATAAAGGGTTTTTGATTGGTCGAGATAAAAAGGTTATTGCTCTAGGATCACGTAGTTCTCTTTTAGCTGCGCTAAATAAGCTTATTTGCTCTTAATCTTTGAGGTTTACAATTAAAAGATATTAGATTACAATAGGGGTTAACTATGAAAAAGAATAATAAAAATCTAAACATTTTATTAGGGATAACTGGGGGGATTGCTTCATATAAGAGTTGTGAATTAGTCCGTTTATTCGTAAGGAGTGGATTTTCGGTTAAGGTGATTATGACTGAAGCCGCAATCAAGTTTATCACGCCTTTAGTTTTCCAGGAACTTTCACAAAATCCAGTGTATTTGGATATGTTTAGTTTAATGAAAGAAGACAATATTCAACATATAAGTCTTTCCCAATGGACTGATATGTGTTTGATTGCTCCAGCTTCAGCCAATACCCTTTCCAAGATAGCTTGCGGTATTTGTGACAATCTTCTTACTACGGTCGTAGCGGCATTAGGGCAGAGCAAAAAGGTTTTACTCGCTCCGGCTATGAATGAGAATATGTGGAAGAATCCTATAATTGGTGATAATGTTAAAAAGTTAAAAGCAATAAAAAAATATTTTATTATGCCTCCCGAGAAGGGTGAACTAGCTTGTGGCCTTTACGGAGAAGGGAGGATGCCTGAAGTTAAAGATATTTATAGTAAAACAATTTCTCTCCTTGAATAAAGGTTTATTCCATGACAACTTATCTTCTTTTTATAATATTAGGTGTAATCTTAATTATTCTTTTTATCCTTATTTTTAAATTAGGTAGGGAGAGTAGTTCTCTTAATTCTCAGAAAGTAGTGGCTGAAGGAATATCTAAAATTTATGAGAGAATTGGTGGCCTAGATAAAGAGAATCAGGAGATTTTACAACTGACTAAGTCTTTTCATGATGTTTTAAAGCCAACCAAGGCAAGAGGAATTTTTGGAGAGAGTATTCTAGAGAATTTGCTTAGAGATATTTTACCTAAGGAAGTGGTTATCTCTCAGTATGGATTTAAAGATGGTAAACGAGTAGATTTTGTCATTAAGCTTCCGACAGTAATTGTGCCGATAGATGCTAAGTTTTCTGTCGAGCCATTTAGAAATTATACTAATGCTTCAGAAGCTGATAAAAAAACCTGCCGTCGTATTTGTCTTGATAGTATAAAAAAGAGAATATTAGAAACAGCTACTTATATTTATCCTGACGAAGGAACAAGTGACTTTGCTTTAATGTATGTTCCTTCAGAGGCAGTGTATTATTTTATTATCACCGAAACTGAAGCTTTAGAATTTGCTAATCAGAAAAAAGTTTTTGTTGTTGGTCCTAATACTTTATACGCTTATTTAAAGACTATCCTTGTTGGTTTCCAAGCAATAAAGATAGAGAAGAAGACTAGGCAAATTTATGATAATCTAAAAAGGCTAGAAAAAGATGTTGTTGTTTTTATGCGTGATTATGGAACCTTAGGAACGCATCTAAGAAGTGCAAGCGCAAAGTATGAAGAGCTATCTAAGAGAATAGAGAGTATTTCTTCTAAATTACATACCATTGAAGTTGAACCCCGTTAGAAATCTTGTTTAGCAGCGGGGTAAACTTGATATCTCTAACGGGGTGAAGGTGATGAAAGTCCAAGTAAGGGTAATTCCTAAAGCTTCTAAAGTTAAAGTTCAGCATTTTAATCAAGGCTTGAAGGTACATATTAACTCTCCTGCAGCCTAAGGCAAAGCAAACAAAGAGTTAATAGAAGTATTAGCAATTTATTATAATATAAAGAAGTATAATATAAGTATAATCAAAGGAAAAACCAAGAGAGCCAAGGTCATTGAAATAAGTGAAGCTAGTTGAACGTGAACATTGCATTCTGATTGAGAATTTTTTCTCTTCAAATATAATTGCCGGATTTACTAAATCTAATCTGGACGGGAACCTTCCTAGTGATATTTATACAGCTGTTTCATCTTTGAGTGAAGGTTTTAGAGTAAGGCATATGAGGCAATCTCACTCTAATCAAGTTAATTGTCTTGTGGGGTTGGAAGTTTCTGACAGTGATGGCCTTTTTACTAAAGAGCGGCAAGAGGCGGTTGTAGTAAAGAGCGCAGATTGTCTCCCAATATACTTTTCTAGTCAGGAATTAGGGGCAATTGGTGTTGTTCATATGGGTTGGCGCTCAGCAGCTAAAGGTATATTAGACAATATAAACTATAATTTAAAATCATTTAAGGTTGTCCTTGGTGTGGGTTTACGTAGATGTTGTTATAGGATAGGTAAGGAGTTCTTAGAATATTCCCGTCTTACTAATTGTCTTCAACAAGATCAAGAACAGCTTTACTTTGATCCGATTAAGTTTGTTAAAGAAGAGCTATTCAAGAAAGGGCTAAAATCAGAGAATTTATATGACTTAGATTTTTGCAGTTTTTGTTCTGAGGTGCCAGCATTTTCTTATCGGCGCACAAATGCTGATGGTAGGACATTATCATTTATTTTAAGAAAGCAATAAAAAAGACTATTACATTTATGGAATTGTATGATAAAATTATACACTATATTTGATATTTATTAATTAAAATACTTAAAATGGATTCAAAAAAGACCCCTTTTTATCAAAAACATCTTCAGAATAAGGGCCGAATCGTTGACTTTTCAGGTTGGGCTCTTCCAGTAGAGTATAAAAGTACATTAGCTGAAGCTTTAGCTGTACGTAAATCTTGTGGCCTTTTTGATGCTTCTCATATGGGTGAGATAGCAGTAAGAGGAGCTAATGCTTTTTCTTTTCTCCAGAGACTTGTTTCTAATGATTTATCAATTCTTAATGTAGGGCAGATGCAGTATAATCTTTTTTTAAATGAGTCAGGGTGTATTATCGACGATTTGATGATCTATCGAATGAGGGATAGTTTTTTTTGTGTGGTTAATGCTTCCAATAAAGAGAAAGTGTTAAAATGGCTTAATGAGAATATTCAATCGGAAGTAGAGATAATTGATAAGAGCATGGAATATTCTCTTTTATCTATTCAAGGACCAAAGGCAGTTGAAGTAATTGAAAAGGTTTTTGATTGCCAAGGAATTAATTTTGAGTATTTATCCTTCAAAGAAATACAGATAGAAGGAGAAGAGATTATTGTCTCACGTAGCGGTTATACTGGTGAAGATGGATTTGAAATTTATTTTCCTTGGGAGAATAGTAGTAAGTGGTGGGACAAACTGATTGAGGAGGGCCAGAATTTTGAACTCAAACCTTGTGGTTTAGGCTCTCGAAATATTTTACGCCTTGAGGCGGGGTACCCGCTGTATGGTCATGAGATAGATGATACTATTAATCCTTATGAAGCTTCCTTAGATTGGGCAGTTAAATTAAGCAAGGGCTTTGTTGGGAAGAATGAGCTTTCTAAGATAAAGGATATTGGCGCCAAAAGAAAAAGAGTAGGGTTTCTTATGCTAGAGAGAGCCATACCTAGGCAAGGATATTCTATACATTCGGAGACAGGAGTAATTGGTAAGGTGTCTAGCGGGACATATTCATCTAATGTTGGTAAATTTATTGGTATGGCCTATTTAGACAAAGATTATGCTAAAATTGGCCAAGAGATAGAAATAGAAGTAAGAGGTAAATTGTATAAAGCAACAATAGTTAAGTTTCCTTTTGTAAGTATTAAGACTAAAAAATCTAAAAAGTTAAAGTTAAAAACTTAAGCTAAGTTTGTTTAAGAAAGGGAGGACAAATGCCAGATTTAAAATTTACTAAAGCCCATGAATGGGTAAAGGTTCAAGGGGAAATAGCTACAATAGGGATAACTGATTATGCTCAAAGTCAATTAGGAGATATAGTTTTTATTGAATTACCTAAGCCAGGAGAGGAAATAAAAAAATCATCTCAATTTGGTACGATTGAATCTACAAAAGCAGCTAGTGAGTTGTATGCGCCAGTAAGCGGAAAGGTAATTCAGATAAATGATGAGCTAGTTAACAATCCTGAACGGGTAAATGAATCTGCTCTTGATAAAGGATGGATAGCTAAGGTAAGGTTGGAGGATGTTGCTGAACTTGACAGTCTATTAGATGAAAGTGCCTATAGAGAATTTATTGATAAAGAAATCTAGTGATAGGAGATAATTGGTAAATTAAGAGGTAATTATGCCCTACATTCTTAACACAAAAGAAGATGTTAAAGATATGCTTAAAGCTATTGGAATGAGCTCTATTGAGGAGCTCTATTCTTTATTGCCTTCGAAAATAAAATTAGATAGCCCTTTTAACATTCCTGATTCAAAGAGTGAACAAGAAGTAAAGAGAATAATAAAAGGACTTTCTGAAAAAAACAATCCAGTAGAGAAGTTTAATTCATTTCTAGGAGCTGGGTGTTATGATCATTATATTCCTGCGGCTTTGTCATTTATCCTTTCACGTTCTCAGTTTCTTACTGCTTACACTCCTTACCAAGCAGAATGTTCTCAAGGAATCTTACAAGCTATATATGAGTATCAGAGCTTTCTGTGTCTTTTAACCGGCATGGACGTTTCTAACGCTTCACTTCTTGACGGTGCTTCGGCTCTTAGTGAAGCTATACTTATGAGCTTGCGGATAACTAAACGTAAGAAAGTTATTCTTGCTGGAGCTATTCATCCTGAATATAAAGAGACTTTATATACTTATTTAAGCGGTTTTGATTTTACTATTCAAGAAATAGAAGCAGGGGATGATGGCTTGGTGGATAGGCAAGCTTTAAGTAGAGCTGTTGATCAAGAAACGGCGTCTTGTGTATTTTCGAGTCCTAACTTTTTTGGTCTTATTGAAAATAGCGATGAATTATCTGCGATAGCAAAGACAAAAGGGTCTTTAGCAATTATGCTTACTAACCCTTTATCACTGGCTATTTTTAAAGAACCAAGACTTTTGGGTGTAGATATTGTTTGTGGTGATGGACAACCTTTAGGAGGGGCCTTGAATTTTGGTGGACCATCATTTGGTTTTTTAACTACTGTTAAAGATTATTTACGGCAGATTCCGGGCAGGATTGTTGGCAAAACTAAAGATCGAGAAATGAATAATGCTTATTGTCTTACTCTTCAAGTTAGGGAGCAACACATAAGAAGAGAAAAGGCTACCAGCAATATTTGTTCTAATCAATCTTTAAACGCAATAGCAGCGGCAGTTTATCTTTCTTTGATTGGCAGAGATGGTTTAAAAGACTCAGCTGTGTATTCTTTAAGCAATACTCAATATCTTTACCAACGTCTAAAAGAGGTGAGAGGGGTTAATATTCCCTATTCTTCTTGTGTCTTTAATGAGTTTGTTTGGGAAGTTGAAGATGCACCACGAATAATTGCAGAACTATATAAGAAAAACATAATTGTTGGCTATTATTTAGGTAGCAATCTCAATCAGTCTAAAAATAGTATTTTAAGTTGTTGCACAGAGAAGAAAAGTAAAGAAGAGATAGATAGTTTTGTTAATTTTTTAGGTGAGGTGCTTCATGGATAAGAAAGTTATTTTTGATAAAGATAAAAAGTTTTATAAATCTTCTTATCTGGAAAAACCCAAAGTTCCGATAAAAAATGTAGAAGAAATTTTTTCTAAGAATTTACTTAGATCTTCTTTGCCGTTACCTAATCTTGGCGAGCTAGATGTTATTCGTCACTATTTGAACTTGGCAGAATTGAATTTTTCTGTTGATACTAATTTTTACCCTCTTGGTTCTTGTACTATGAAATATAATCCAAAAATTAACGAAGACTTAGCTAGCCTAGAAGGGTTTACCAATATACATCCTTATCAAAAATTGCAAGATATTGAGGGTTCTTTGGAATTAATTTATAATTTAGAACAGTTGTTGTCTGAGATAACTGGGATGAAACGGTTTACCTTTCAACCTTCTAGCGGTGCTCATGGAGAATTAGCTGGGATGTTGATGATTCGCAAATTCCATGAAATCAAAGGTAATAAAAAGACTAAAGTAATTATTCCTGATTCAGCCCACGG
>JAGLSH010000025.1 GCA_023135855.1 Candidatus Omnitrophota bacterium | reverse complement strand
TTTCCGTTTTGAACTAAGGAATAAAGAAATATGCAAAAGAACATTCTTTTTGAAGTTGAGTATATTGGTAGTAATTACTTTGGTTTTCAGATTCAGGAGAAGACTAGAGTCAAGCAAGTTACTATTCAAGGGGTCTTAGAAAAAGCCTTAGAGAGGCTTTTTAGAGAAAGAATAAGAATGGTAGCTTCTGGTAGGACGGATAGAGGAGTGCATGCTAAGGCTCAAGTAGTGAACTTTAAGGTAGATACTAAGATACCTTTGTTCAATATAAAGGCTGCAGTTAATACTTATTTGCCCTCTGATATCCGAGTTAAAAAAGTAAAAAAGGTTTCTGATAACTTTCATGCCCGGTTTTCTGTTAAATCAAAGGTTTATAGATATATAATTTTTAATAGTCGAGAAGATTCTGTTTTCTGGAGGAATTCTGCTTGGCATGTCTCTATGTCTCTTGATTTAGAGTTGATGAAGAAGGGAGCCAAAAGGCTTATTGGTAAAAAAGATTTTTCTATTTTTGCTAAAGATGCTAAAAAGTATAAGTCTTGTAAGCGCAGAGTGGTAGATATTTCAATAAGGAAGAGAGCAAATTTGATTTATATTGACATTGAAGCTGAAGGCTTCTTGCGAAATATGGCCAGGAATATGGTTTCATTTTTAGTAAAGATAGCTAGTGGGAAATTACTGCTTAAGGATTTGTCTTCTATTCTCAATAAGAAGATTTTTTATAGTAAAAATCCAGCTCCAGCCCAAGGTTTATACCTCTACAAGGTAAAGTATTAGTATTTATTAGCTTTTTAGGCTTTAAGGCTTGAAATTTTAGCCAAATTAGTTAATAAGTATGATATAATAATAAATATTAATTTTGGAATAAAGGAGAGGTAAAAGGTTTATGTTTATAAGAAGATTATTAGTTTTTTCACTTGTTATGATGATTGGTGCAACTTCCGGCTGTCATAGCCTTCGTAAGAAGTTTACCAGGAAGAAAAGGAAGCAAAAAGAAGTTGCAGTTTATGTAGATTTTAAAGACTATCCAGAAAAGCCTTCAAGAGAAGCTTATATTAATTACTATTTATTTGTTCGTGGTTGGCTTGATGATTTAGTTGAAGCCCTAAAGAAGGGAGTTAGCTATAAAAGACAGAGAAGAGCGATTAATGAAGCCCTAATGAATTTAGAGCAGATAATTGCTTTTTATGGCCCTAAGGGTAAAGATGCAGTTTATCCTATTTATGAAGAATTAAATAATTTAAGAGAAGATATGGTTAGAAGTCCTAATATGAGTGAGAGTAAAAGGAATTCTGTTATTCGCAAGATTGAACGGCTTAAGAGAAAATTTGAAAAAGATTTTAATTATAGTGATGCAGAAGAGAAATGGATGAATTAACTTTAAAAACCTTTTGTCTGGGAGATCTTTATAACAATTGCTATCTTGTATTCCACCAAGGATTAAAGAGAGGGTTTATTGTTGATGCTCCTGCTCCGATAGATGAAGTTAAAGATTTTATCCAAAGTCAAAATTTAAAAATAGATTTTATTGCCTTAACTCATGCTCATTTTGATCATATTGGAGGATTAGATAGTCTTCCTTATCCTACTTATGTGCATAAAGAAGATTTTCAGTTTTTAAAAGATATAACAATAAATGGTTCAGCATTTTTTGGTTTTTCAATTATAGTTGAGAAAAAAGCCAAACTATATGAAGATAATCAGCCTTTGTATTTTGATAAATACCCAATAGAAGTAATCCATACACCAGGCCATACTCCGGGCTCAGTATCTTTGAAGCTAGGTAATTGGCTTTTTAGCGGAGATACTCTTTTCTGTGATTCAGTAGGAAGAACTGATATTCCTTTGGCGTCGCATGAACAAATAGTTAATTCAATAAAGACGAAGTTATTAATCTTATCTCCTGATACAATTGTTTATCCAGGGCATGGCGCATCAACTACTATAGCTAGAGAAGCTAAATCAAATCCTTTTTTAGGCTAATCAAATGGAAGTTTATTTAGAAGCCTATATTGATTATTTAAAAATTGAGAAGGGTTTAGCCTCTAATTCTATTGCTGCTTACAGTGAAGATCTGAAAAAATATACCAAATACTTAAAGAAAGGGGGGATAAATGATCCTAAAGATATTGTTCGTAAGAATATTACTGATTTTTTATTCAACTTGCGCAAGAGAATAGCTCCGGTAAGTATTGCTCGAATTTTATCAGCAATTAGAAGCTTTCATAAGTTTTTATTAAGGGAGAAGATATCTCCACATGATCCATCAGATCTTATTGAAGCTCCCAAGTTAGAGAAGAAAATTCCTAACTTTTTAATTATGGATGAAGTAAATGAGATTTTAAAGGCACCGAATTTAAAAAAAGCTCAAGGGATAAGGGATAGAGCCATTTTAGAGCTTATGTATGCAACTGGTTTGCGAGTTTCAGAGCTGGTTAAACTTAGAGCCCAAGACATAAACTTAGATGTAGGGTTTATTAGATGCACTGGTAAGGGCTCTAAAGAGAGGATAGTGCCTTTAGGACAGGTTGCTAGTCGGTTTTTGCAGAAGTATTTTCAGCAAGCACGAGGAAAGTTATTAGGAGATAAGATAATTGCTTATATTTTCCTTGCTCAAGGAGGACGAGGTATCAGTCGTCAAAGTGTATGGAAGATGATAAAAGTAATGGCAAAGAAATGTAAAATAAAGAAAAAGATTAGCCCCCATACTTTAAGACATTCTTTTGCTACCCATCTTCTTGAAAATGGGGCGGATTTACGGAGTGTTCAGGAGATGTTAGGTCACTCTAGTATAACTACTACTCAGATTTATACTCATGTTAATCAGAGTAGGTTGAAGAAAATTCATGCTCAATTTCACCCTAGGGCTAAATAGAAGAAAAAGGTAAGATATGATAAATAGATTAAAGAAATTATCCCCACAATTTAGAAAAATACTTAAGAGCTCCTCTAGCTTAGCTAATTCTTTAGGGATTAACATATACCTTGTTGGTGGTGTAGTCAGAGATTTACTTTTAAGGAAAAGTGTTCTTGATTTAGATATTGTTGTTGAGGGAGATGCTATTTTATTTGCTAAGAAATTAGCTGATGCTTTAAAATCAGATTTTTCTCGTCACCATAGTTTTGGTACAGCAACTATAAATTTCAACGGCCATAAAATTGACTTTGCTACTGCCCGGACTGAAAAGTATTCTCATCGAGGTGTTTTACCGAAGGTTTCCCCGGCTACCTTAGCTAAAGATCTCCTGCGTCGTGATTTTACTATAAATGCTATGGCTATAAGTTTAAACAAAAAAGATTATGGAAAGTTAATTGATTTATATAATGGCTTAGAAGATTTACGAGGAGGTTTAATTAGAATCCTACATCCTTTGAGTTTTCACGATGATCCAACTAGAATATTAAGAGCTATAAGATTCGAACAAAGGTTTTCTTTTAAGATTGAAACCAATACTTTTAAATTACTTAAAGAAGCCTTAAGCCAAGGGTATTTGGAATTAGTTGGTCCCCATAGACTTAGAGATGAAATTATTATTATTTTAAAGGAAAATAACCCGGCTAAATATGTTAAGAGAATTAAAAAGTTGGTAGGATTTTCTTTCATTGATAAGACAATAAAACTAGACAAGACAACTTTTCAGCTTTTTAAGAAAATTGAACAGGCTATTCTTTATTATAAAAAGAGATTTAAAAAACATCCTAAATTAGATACTTGGCTTCTTTCCTTAGCAGCAATTTTAATTAAACTATCGTCGCAACAGCTAAAGAGGGTTTTCCATGATTTTGGATTCAGGAAGAGAGAACGCGATGTGGTTTGCTCAATAAAAGAAGGAATAAATAAAATAAAGAAACTTGAAAAAGATATTAAGGCTAGCAATGTTTACATAATGCTTAAGCCGTATAGTTTTGAAAGTATTATTTTCTTTTATGCTTACTATCAGTCTAAGGGTTTAAGGAAAAACATAGAATATTTTTTACAAAGCTTAGTGAATCTTCAGTTGAAGATCAAGGGTAGAGATTTAAAGGCAATAAATTTAAAGCCGGAAACTCTTTATGGTAAAGTGCTTAGGAAAACTTTTCATTCTAAGATTGATAAGGGGTTGGTTAGCAAGGCCCAAGAGTTAGAAGAAGCAAAGCGTATTTTTAAACGGCATTAGATTGCTTGATTATTGTGTTGCCGAAAAAGAGTTGAAAAAAGGTAAGGGTTAGGATATAATTTTTTCTCTTTATAAAAGATAAAATTATTAAAAATTGTGAGGTTTAAAGATGTCTTTGAGAATGGATAAAGTTAATCGGCAGATACAAAAAATGATTATGGAGATAATCCAGAAAGAAGTGGATGATCCAGCTATGGATTTTTTGTCAATAACCCGGGTAGATACAACCAGGGATTTGCAGGAGAGTAAAGTTTACTATAGTTTACTTACTGCAGAAAGCTTAATTAAGGCTAAAGATACATTAAGCCGGATGGGTGGCTTTATTAGAGGACAATTAGGCAAGAAGATGAGATTAAAAGTATTGCCACAGCTACGGTTTATACCTGATGAATCAATGAGGCATAGCGTTGATATTTATAAGAAAATAGAAGAGATCAATAAACTTGAGGGGAATAATGAGAAAGAGAGTATTGAAGAAGATAGTTGAGAAGATAAATACGAGTAAAAGCTTTTTGATCACTGCTCATATGAGCTTAGAGGGTGATGCTTTGGGCTCAGAATTAGCTACTTATATTTTACTTAAGAAGCTCGGGAAAAAAGTAGTTATTTATAATAATGATCCTACACCAGAGGTATATAAGTTTCTTCCATTTAATCGGGTAATAAAGAACTCAATAAAAAACGAGAAGTTTGATGTAGCTATGGTCTTAGATTGTTCTGATGTCTCAAGAGCTGGTGTGGTTAAGGATGCAGTAAGCAAAGCTGGCTGTATTATTAATATTGATCATCACGTTAGTAATACTAATTTTGGTGATCTAAACTGGGTTGAATCATCTTCAGGTTCAGCAGCTCAAATTCTTTATTATCTTTGCGAGCGGTTTAAAATTATGGATAAGAATATTGCTTTGTGTCTTTATACCGGCATTTTTACTGATACTGGTAATTTTACATATGCCAATACTGATGGTCAGACCCACAAGGTAGTTTCTGCTTTGATGAAGTATAATCTTCATCCTCATAAAATTTATGACACTATACATAGTTTATGTAATCCCGGTGATTTGAATTTTATCGGTCAGGTTATTTCTTCTTTAAAATTTGATCCATCAAGAAAAATTTGCTGGGCAACAATAGTTGACTGGCATGAGAAAAATTATGATCTTACTGAAGTAGTTTTCTCGATAATGAGATTGTTAAAAGATCCGGAAGTGTTTTTTCTTTTTAAGAGAGTGGAAAAACGCAGGACTAGAGTGAACCTTCGTTCCAGAGGACGAGTTGATGTAAATAAAATCGCTAAGTTTTTTGGTGGCGGTGGACATAAAAACGCAAGTGGTACTACAATTGAAGCATCTATTGAAAAGGCTGAGAAAAAAGTAATTTCTTTTGCAAAAAGATATACTAGCAAGCTAGGCCGCAGGAAGAAAAAATATTAATATGAGCAGTAATAAAATAGAAGGAGTAATTTTTGTAGATAAACCCAAGGGGATTACTTCTCATGATGTCGTTGATATTATACGTAAAAAACTTAAGACTAAAAAAGTTGGTCATGCTGGAACGCTGGACCCTTTAGCTGAAGGATTGTTGATCATGCTGGTAGGTAAGTGTACTAAGATGTTTTCTAGGTTTGCTAATTTTGATAAAGAATATTTAGGAGTATTAAAATTAGGTGAAGTTACTACTACTGGTGATTCTCAAGGAGAAGTTACCGCTAAAAAAGAATATAAAGATATAACCCAAGAGGAGATAGAGAAGACATTCTCCATGTTTCTTGGTGAAACCGACCAAATCCCTCCGATGGTTAGCGCCCTGCGAGTTAAGGGTAAACGACTTTATGAGTTAGCTCGTCGTGGCATTACAATAGATAGAGCTCCGAGGAGGATTAATATTATATCTTTGAAGATATTAAAGATAGAATTTCCGCTTATTGAGTTTCGTGTCCATTGCTCCAAAGGAACTTATGTCAGGAAACTTGCTGAAGACATTGGTGAGAAGCTTGGCTGTGGGGCTCATATGGTAAAGATATTACGTTTAAGTATTGGACCTTTCGATTTAGAGAAGGCAGTAAATTTGGATGAAGTTAATGAAAGTCATCTCCAACAAATTACCATCTAGAAGAGTAAAATGTGTAGCAACTGTAGGTGTTTTTGATGGAGTTCATTTTGGGCATCAGTTTATACTGAAAAAAGTGAGAGCTGCTGCTCAAGCAAAAGGCCTAGCTTCACTGTTAATAACTTTTGATATCCTACCTCAGCAATTTTTAAATAAAAAAAAGCTTTTCCATCACCGCCGGCCTGAAAAGGCATTTGTTGGTTCTCTAACCAATAGTATTGAAAAAATTAACCTGATAAATTCCCTAAATATAGATTATTTTTGGTTTTTAAAAACCAAGAAGGCTCTTTTAAAATTATCAGCTAAAGGCTTTATAAATTATATCCAGAAGTATTTTGATATAGAAAAACTTATTGTCGGTGAAGATTTCCGATTTGGGCATAAAGGAAGCGGAGACTTAAACGATCTTAAGAAACTTGCTTCCCGGCACAGATTTGATTTATCAATTATAAAAAAAACAACTAAGAATAAAAAAATAGTAAGCAGTTCTTTAATTCGACAACTTATTCAGAAAGGTAATTTAAGCCAAGCTAAACAATTGCTGGGTCGATATTTTGCTTTAGAAGGAAAAGTAGTCAAAGGGAGAGGAGTAGGCAAGAGCTTAGGTTTCCCCACAGCAAATATTTTTTCTGGTGATTACGTTATGCCAGCTTCTGGAGTATATGCGGCTTATGTAGTCTTAGGCAAAAAGAAATATCTAGCTGCGGTTAATATTGGCTTGAGACCCACAGTCACAAAGAGTAAGAGCCCAGTTATTGAGGCCCATATTTTAAATTTAAAGAAAAATGTCTTGAATAAAACCATTAAAATAATCTTTTTTGAAAAAATAAGAGAAGAGAAAAAATTCGCATCCCTTGAAGTGTTAAGCGCTGCTATTAGCAAAGATATTAAGCGCTTAACCTCAAAATATAGTGCCTTCCTAGTTTAGCATCCACAACCCCTTGTGGTATAAGCATTTATTCAGCAAAATTACTTGACAATAAGGAAGAATTGTTTTATATTCTTATTGTGGAGTAAAGTGGAGTGAAGTGGAATGTGGTATGGTGAATATTTACATACGTTAGACGAAAAAGATAGATTTATCCTTCCGGCTAAGTTTAGAGAGAAGGTAAAAACTCTCGATAAAAAGAAATTTTTTATTACTCGTGGTCTTGATGGTTGCCTTTTCTTAGTTTTCCAAGATGCTTGGGAGGAATTAGAAAATAAGCTAAAGTCTCTCTCTTTTACTAAGAAACAATCAAGATCTTTTAACCGTTTGTATTTTAGTGGAGCGGTAGAAAGTGATATTGATACTCAAGGGAGGATAGCTCTCCCAGAATATTTAAAAGAATTTGCTCAAATCCAAAGAGAAGTAATGATTGTCGGCGTAGCTGACAGGATTGAAATTTGGAGTAAAGATCGTTGGGATAAATTTTATCAAGATAATAAAAAGAGATTTGAAGAAATGGCTGAAGATCTCTTTGAAGAATAAAGGGGGAGTGTTTTTTGCGGTAAGGGTAAGGAAAAATAAGGAGGGATAAATGACTAAAGCGATTATCAAATCCCGAGAAGGTTCTAAGAGTAGCAAACAGAGCAGCCTTTTAGGTTCATCGATGATTCAGTTATCAGGATTTCGCATTTGTCAGCTTATCAATAAAAAATCCTTAAGTACGTCTTCAATTGAGCGGAAAACATTAAGAAAATTATTTTACTCTAAGGAAGAAGGATGGTAATTTCCGAAATTTCTAATGAAGTTATGAAGGAAGCATATCATTATCCAGTTATGTATCGGGAAGTTTTAGAACTCTTAGATGTTGGAAAGAGAAAGGTTGTAGTTGATTGTACTACAGGCATTGGTTCTCATTCATATAAGCTATTAGAAGTAATGGATAAGGAGGGGTTTCTTATAGGTATTGATAGAGATCAGCATTCCTTAAATGTTGCTAAGGCCAGATTAGAACCATTTAAGGGAAGATTTTCGTTAGTTAGAGATAATTTTGCTAATCTTGATAAAATCTTGAGCGATTTAGATATAGATAAAGCAGATGTTTTTTTATTTGATTTAGGTATTTCTACCTACCAGCTAAGCGATTCTGCTCGAGGCTTTAGCTTTCTAAAAGAAGGTCCCTTGGATATGCGCATGGATAGGGATTCTTTTCTTTCAGCCTATGATTTGGTAAATAATTTAAGTGAAGGCGAGTTAGGGAATATTTTTAAGAAATTTGGCGAAGAGCGCCATTCACGTCGTGTAGCCCGTTTTTTAGTGGAAGCACGAAAGAGCAAACCGATTTCAACAACCAATCAACTTAGAGATTTAATTATCCAGGCTATTCCCGGTAAAGCCCGTGGAGGACGGATTAATCCGGCAACAAGAATATTTCAGGCTTTGCGTATTGCTGTTAATAGAGAGCTGGAATCTATAGAGGTAGCTTTGTCTTGCGCGATATCGCGCTTAGCAAGCGGAGGGAGAATAGGAGTTATTTCTTTTCATTCTCTAGAAGATAGGATTGTTAAACATTTTTATAGAGATTATGCTTTAAAGAATATATTAAAGATTATTAATAAAAAACCTTTAACTCCCACAGAGAAGGAAAGGGGTGAAAATTCGCCATCTCGTTCAGCTAAATTACGAGTGGCAGAGAAGATTTAATATAAAGGTTATGAAGAAATTTTTATTTTTAGTTCTCCCCTTTATTATATTTCTTCCGGTTCTTCTATACTT
>JAGLSH010000024.1 GCA_023135855.1 Candidatus Omnitrophota bacterium | reverse complement strand
AGTTCTTGGGAGAATGCAGAAATGGCTCGGGAACGGTTTATTTTTGAAGAGTTATTTCTGTCTCAAATTTTAGTATATTTACGCAAAGCTAAGCGAGTTTTTCAAACTGGAGCAAAATTTAAAATTTCAAAGAACACAGTAGAAAAAATAAGAGAGAACTTAGAGTTTAAACTAACTGCAGCTCAAGAAAAGTCTTTAGCGCAAATTTTAGTTGATTTAGAAAAGCCTCATCCGATGCATCGAATTCTACAAGGAGATGTTGGTTGTGGTAAAACTGCCATAGCAACATTTGCTATTGGTATTTGTGCTGATTGTGGGTTTCAAGCTGCCCTTATGGTTCCTACTGAAGTTTTAGCTCATCAACATAAAGAAACTTTAGATAAAAGTTTAAAGGGTTTAAAATTTTTATCTAAAGGAGATTCTATGGATGCGATTAAAGTTCTTTCTTCATCGCTGACTAAGAAGGAAGTTGCGGACATTTATCAGGGACTAGCGAAAGGGACAATCAAAGTAATTGTCGGCACTCATTCTCTTATCCAGAAAAAAGTAAAATTTAAAAAACTGGGTTTAGTCGTAATTGATGAACAACATAGGTTTGGAGTTGCTCAGAGGGCGCTTCTTCCTAAAAAAGGAAAAGTTGCTTCCCATTGTTTAGTTATGAGCGCTACTCCTATTCCCAGGAGCTTGGCTCTTTCTTTATACGGAGACCTTGATTCTTCAGTAATAAATCAAATGCCTAAAGGCCGAATAGCTCCTCTGACTCGTTGGGTAAAGGAAAAGGATAGAAGAGAAGTCTATGATTTTTTAAAAAAAATATTGGGCCAAGGCCGTCAAGTCTATATTGTTTATCCGGTTATTGAAGAGAGCTTAGATCAAGGCTTAAAGCCTTTGAAGACAATGTATAAGAAAATAGTTGAGGAGTTTCCAGATTTTAAAGTGAAAATGTTTCATGGTCAAATGAAGAGCAAAGAGAAGATAGGAGTGATAAAAGCATTCAAAGATAAAAAGATAGATATTTTAGTTTCGACTACTGTGATTGAAGTAGGCTTGAATATAGAAAATGCTACTGCTATGCTGGTGGAGAATCCTGAGAGATTTGGCTTAGCTCAATTACATCAGCTTCGAGGCCGAATACAGCGCTCTCAATATCAACCTCATTTTATTCTAATTAGCAGAGGAAATCTTACTTCCGAATCTTTGAAGCGTCTTGATATAATTTCAAAAGAAGTTTCCGGATTTAAAATTGCTGAAGAAGATCTTAAATTAAGAGGACCGGGCGATTTTTTTGGTAATTTACAACATGGTTTGCCGGATTTAAAAGTAGCTAACCCGATAGAGGATTTAGAAATATTAAAAGAAGCTCGTCTTTCTGCTTATAAGGTGATAAAAAAAGATCCTTATTTAAGCCAGCTGCGTCACCGGTGTCTCAGAGAGCATCTTGACAGTTCAATGTTACTTAGCGTCGATCCTGATGAAACTAAAGGGTGATTTTAGTTAAATTTTGAAGAAATAAATAATTTTTGAGGAGGGTGTAAGAGATGCGGATTTTTGGAGGTAAATTCAAAGGAAAGAGTATAACTGTTCCTTTAGACATTCGACCAGTGTCTTTAAAGATAAAAAAATCTTGTTTTGATATTTTAAGAGGAGAGATTGAGGGCAAGAGAGTGTTGGATCTTTTTGGCGGTTCAGGCTCTCTAGGCATAGAGGCTTTATCTCAAGGGGCAAAAGAGGCTATATTTGTTGATTCAAGCCGGCGCAGCGTAGCGGCTATAAGGAAGAATCTCGCCTTTTTAGGCCTTGATCCTAAACAAAAGGTGCTCCTAAAGGATTCAGTCTCAGGGATTAAAGATTTTTTTACTTATAAAGAGAGCTTTGACATTATTTTCTTAGATCCTCCTTACCATAGCGGCTTGGCGACAAAATCCTTGCAACTATTAGAGGAGTATGATATAGTATGCCCTTCTGGTTATGTAGTAACTTTTTGTTCTACCAAGGACGATTTTGTTCAGGCCAGTAAAGGATTTTCTCTTATTGTAGAAAAAAAATACGGTCAGACTCTTTTCTTAATATATAGAAGATATGAGTAGCGCTATTTATCCCGGAACATTTGATCCGATTACTAATGGTCATATCGATATTGTCCAAAGAGCTGTCTCTATTTTTGGAAAAGTTTTAGTTTCAGTAGTGGAAGTATCGACAAAAGATGCGCTTTTTTCTTTTGACCAGAGGATTGAATTGGTTAAAGAGGCAACAGCAAATATAAAAGGCGTTAAAGTAGAGGGTTTTAGCGGACTGATAGTAGATTTCGCAAAAAAAAAGAAGACCAAGGTTATAGTAAGGGGTTTAAGGATGATTTCTGATTTTGAATATGAATTTCAGATGGCCCTAACTAATCGTAATCTTGCTCCAGAGATAGAGACGATCTTTCTTATGCCGCATCCTGAGTATTCTTTTATTTCGTCGCGTCTTATAAAAGAAGCTGCTTGTTTGGGAGCTGATTTAAAGAAATTTTTGCCTTCAGTAGTAGTGAAAACTTTAGCAAAGAAATTAAATGAAAATAAAAGTAGAAAAAATAAGAGATAAGGAAATCGAAGTAGAAGAAGAGATATCAGCTTCCACTTGGGAGATGCATTCTTCCGATGTTACTTTTGTAGATTCTATTTATCTTAAATGTAAATTCTCTAGAGTTAGAGATGAAATAAAAGCTCAGATTTTGGTAACTACCCATAGAGATGTTGTTTGTTCGCGTTGTTCGCAGCAAGTACGTCATGTTGTAGAACAGAGTTTTATTAAAAATTATAAAGATAGTAAAGTCGGAGAATGGCTTGAAATCAATGACGATATTCGGGAAGAGATATTGCTTAATTTCCCGATGAAAGTGTTATGCAAAGAAGATTGTAAGGGTAAATGCTCTGGCTGTGGAATAGATTTAAATAGTCAAGAGTGTGATTGTCAATAAGAAATAAAAATATAAAAAATAGATTCAAGCTACATCACTCTAAAGGAGGTAAGTAAATGGCACATCCCAAAAGAAAACATTCTTCTGCTCGAAGAGGCAAAAGAAAAAACCATCAAAAGCTATCTTCTCCTTTATTAGTGGAGTGCAAACAATGTCGACGACCTAAACCAGCTCATATGGTCTGTCCTTTTTGTGGGTACTATGCCAATAAAGAAGTTATTAAGGTTGAGAAGAAGGAAAAAAAGAAAAAGAAAGGAAGATGAGTTATAAAGTCGGTATAGATATATCTGGTGGAGATTCTGCACCGGATGAGATTATCAAGGGGGCTTTGCTAGCTAAAAAAGAGCTATCTGAGGATATTGTTCTAATTGGTGTAGAAGGAGAAATCAGAGAGCAATTAAAACTTAATAATGCAACTGCTGATGATTTTATTATTGTTGATGCTCCTGAGAAAATTGAAATGGCTGAATCGCCAGCTAAATCAGTACTTAGGAAAAAGAAGTCTTCAATTGTAATTGGTGCAGATTTACTTAAAGAGAAAAAAATAGATGCTTTTGTTTCTTGCGGTAATACTGGAGCAGTAGTTTGTGCTTCTACTTTGAGATTAGGTTTGATCGAAGGGGTAGAACGTCCAGGAATCGCTTTAATGCTGCCAACTAAAACTGGTGATGTATCTTTGATTATTGATGTTGGAGCCAATATTGATTGTAAACCTTTGCATCTTTTGCAATACGGAATAATGGCTTCAGTTTATTATGATTTAGTATTGAATAAGAGTAATCCTAGTGTAGGATTGCTTAATATCGGCGAAGAAGCTTCAAAGGGATTAGGTGTTCTAAAGCAAGTACATAAACTTCTTTCTTCATCATCTTTAAATTTTACTGGAAATATGGAAGCTCGTGAAATTTTTTCCGGTAAATGTGATTGTATAGTTTGTGATGGTTTTGTTGGCAATATTGCCTTAAAGGTTGCTGAAGGAAGTGTTGAAACTGTAGGCAGGATGCTTATTAAAGCTATGAGAAAAGGAATTTTAGGCACACTTAGTCTTTTATTAGCTAAGAAAAATCTTCAAGAGTTTAAGAGCTCAATTGATTATGCTGAACATGGAGGAGCACCTCTTTTGGGTGTAGATGGAATCGTAATCATTGGTCATGGACGTTCTAGCAGATTGGCGGTTAAGAATGCTATTAAGGTGGCTGTTCGTGAATTGTCACAAGATTTAACTGCAACCATTAATAGGAGAATTAATGAAATTTGTCAAGATAGCGGGATTAGGCAAATACTTACCGTCTAAGCGGCTGCTTAATTCTGATTTAGAAAAAATGGTTGATACATCAGACGAGTGGATTATTGCTCGTACTGGTATAGAGGAAAGAAGAATTGCTGAAAAAGGAGTTGGTGCTTCTGGTTTGGCTTACAAGGCTTCTCAAATTGCTTTAGAGAGAGCTGGAATAGACCCTCAAGACCTCGATTTAATCATTGTTGCGACCATTACTCCTGATACTCAATTTCCTTCCACTGCTTGTTATCTCCAAGATTACCTAAAAGCTAAGAAAGCTGTTTGTTTTGATATGTCTGCTGCTTGCGCCGGCTTTGTATATGCTTTAGTTAATGCTTGGCAGCTTATAAGGGGAGGCTTATATAAGAATGCTTTAGTGGTTGGAAGTGAAGTACTTTCTACAATAACTGATTGGGAGGATAGATCTACTTGTGTTTTATTTGGAGATGGAGCTGGAGCTGCAGTATTAACTGAAAGTACAGAGCCAGGGTTTTTAAGTGCTTATTTAGGTTCAGATGGTTCTCAGACAGATATTTTAAATATGCCAGGAGGAGGCTCACGCAATCCAATCTCTTCTGAAGTTATAGATAATAGAATGAATTATATGAAGATGAAAGGCAATGAGATTTTTAAAATTGCCGTTAGAATAATGGTTCAGGCAGCAAACAAAGCTTTAGTTAAAGCTAATTTAGATAAAAGTAGCATAGATATGCTAATTCCTCATCAAGCTAACCAGAGAATAATAAGTGCAGTAGCAAAACGTTTGAGTATTCCTAAAGATAAGATATATCTAAATATTGCTCGCTATGGAAACATGTCTTCTGCTTCTAGCGCTGTAGCTTTATGCGAGGCTTGGGAAGATAAGAAAATTCATAAAGACAGTATTGTGGTCTTGGATGCTTTTGGCGGAGGATTAGTCTGGGGTAGTTGCGTAATTAAGTGGGTTTAAGTAAAAAGATGAAAGCAGTAATTTTTCCTGGTCAAGGTGCTCAATATGTAGGGATGGGTAAGAGTCTTAGTGAATACTTCCCTTGTGCTAAGAATATGTTTTCTTCTATAGATAGTATCTTAGGATTTTCTTTATCGGATAAGTGTTTTCAGGGTCAAGAATCTGAACTTAAAGAAACTTCAATTCAACAATTAGCAATTTTAGCAGTTAGTTTGGCTGCTTTTGAAGTTTTTAAAGAAAAAGAATTGAAAATAGATTATTTATCAGGATTAAGTTTAGGTGAGTATAGTTGTTTATATGCTGCTGAAGTTATAAATTTAAATGATTTAGTAAATTTAGTCAATCAACGAGCTAAAGCTATGAATAAAGCAGCATTAGACAATCCTTCTACTATGTTTGCGGTTATGGGAATTGAGAGAGAAGCATTGAAAGGTATAGCAGAAAAAGAAAATTTTTATATTGCTAATATAAATTCACCTGGTCAAACAGTTGTTTCTTTAGCAAAGGAAAGAAGAGATAATATTTTTACAAGTTTAGAAAGTGATGGAGCAAGAGTTATCGAGTTACCGGTTAGCGGTGGTTTTCATTCACCATTCATGAATTCGGCTAAAGAACATTTAGCAACTGTTGTTGAAGCAATGAATTTTTCTGATGCTAAAATTCCTATTGTTAGTAATTTTACAGCCAAGGGACACACTAAGGCAGAAGAAGTTAAGAATAATCTTCTCGAGCAATTAACATCTACTGTTTTATGGAATGATTCTATAGATTATATGACCAGTACTGGAGTAGACTTATTTTTTGAAGTTGGTCCGTCAAAGGTTTTGCGCGGTTTGATGAGAAAGATAAACCGTGAGGCTAAAGTTGTTAATATTGGAGAGAAACAGGACTTAAGTGAGCTTTGGTCTTGTGAAGCTGAAACGCGCAAAAGGCCTTAGCCGAACTTACCTCGAAACATCCTTAAAAAATTTCTGTGAAATTTTTTAAGTATGTAGATGCTTTGGGGTAATTCGCACTATCCCTTTAGGGATGTGCTCATTAGGAGGATCTATGAATTTTGATGGTAAAGTTGTTGTAATCACCGGAGGGGCCCAGGGTATAGGCCGTCAAATTGCTATAGATTTTGCTAAACTTAAGGCTAAGGTAGTGATTTTAGATGTGGTTGAGGAAGCCTTAAAGGAAGCCCAAGAAGAGATTTCTAGTCATGGTGAGTGCGTATATTATGTTGTTGACGTTACAAATAGTGCACAAATTGAAGAAACCTTAAACAAAATTATTGACAACTCTTTAAAGATTGATATATTAATTAACAATGCAGGGATAACTAGAGATAATTTAGCCCTACGGCTCTCTGAAAGCGATTGGGATAAGGTAATTACAGTGAATCTAAAAGGAGCATTTTTGTGCTCTAAGCACTGTATAAAGCGTATGGTAAAGCAGCGCTATGGAAAAATAATCAATATTTCTTCGATTATTGGTATAATCGGTAATAGTGGTCAGGCAAATTACTCAGCATCTAAGGCTGGTTTGATTGGATTAACTAAAACATTTGCCAGAGAGTTAGGCTCAAGAAATGTTTGTGTTAATGCTGTTGCTCCAGGTTATATCAAAACTAAGATGACTGATGGTTTACCGGATAAGGTGAAAGAAGAGATGTTGAAAAGGATACCTTTAAATAGATTTGGAAGACCAGAGGATGTGGCCAATGCAGTATTATTTTTAGCCTCAGACATGGCAGAATATATAACTGGTCAAGTTTTAATAGTTGACGGAGGAATGATTTAGCAAACTAAAGGAGGTTTGGATATGAGTGTTGACGAAAAAGTAAAGGGTATTATTTCTGAACAGTTAGGAGTAAAAAAAGAAGAGATTAAGCCAGAAAGTTCTTTTATTGATGATCTGGGAGCAGATTCTCTAGATACAGTAGAAGTTGTTATGGCCTTAGAAGAAGAGTTTGGAATAGAGATTCCTGATGAAGATGCTGAAAAGATCACTACTGTTGGTGATGCATCTAGGTACATTGAAAACAAGATGGGCAAGAAAGAATAATAGCTTTTAAAAAGATGAGAAGAGTAGTTATAACTGGTTGTGGTGTTATTTCCCCGGTTGGGAATGAGAAGGGTTCTTTTTGGGATTCCTTGACTAATGGCAAGAGTGGTGTAGGAAAAATTACTAACTTTGATGCGACAGAATTTGATTCTAAAATTGCTGGCGAAGTAAATGATTTCATCCTTCCTTCTCATTTTTCTCCTAAGGATGAAAGAAAAACTCCACGCTTTGTTCAATTTGCTCTTAAAGCTGCAGAAGAAGCTATTGCAGATTGTGGCCTAGATATCAGCCAGGTTGACCCTTATCAAATAGGCACAATTATTGGTTCAGGTGTAGGAAGCTTGGAGACAATTGAGAGAGAGCATAAAATTCTTCTTGAGAAAGGGCCAAGAAGACTTTCTCCGTTCATGATTCCTATGCTGATTACCAATGAAGCTGCTGGACATGTAGCCATACGCTTTAAATTAAAAGGTATTAACTATTGTACAGTTACTGCTTGTGCTTCTGGTGCTCATGCTATCGGACAAGGCTATCGAGATATAAAAAGTGGTAATGCCACTCTTATGGCTTGTGGAGGAGCAGAAGCTTGTGTAGTTCCTTTGGGGGTGGGCGGTTTCTGTGCTTTAAAAGCACTTTCTAAAAGGAATGATGAGCCTCAAAAAGCAAGTAGGCCTTTTGATCTAGAAAGGAATGGATTTGTTATAGCTGAAGGAGCAGGAATTGTTGTTTTGGAAGAGTTAGAGCATGCCAAAAAAAGAGGTGCTTATATCTATGGCGAGTTATCCGGGTATGGAGCAACTTGTGATGCTTTTCATATAACAGCACCTGACCCTGATGGCGGCGCAGCAACAAAAGCGATATCTCTTGCTTTGGATGAAGCTAAAGTATCAAGAGATGAGAAGATTTATTTGAATGCTCACGGTACAAGTACAAAATTAAATGATGCTATGGAGACCAAAGCTGTAAAGAGCGTGTTTGGTTCTCATGCTAAGGATGTTTTAATTAGCTCTACAAAGTCTATGACTGGTCATACTTTGGGTGCTGCTGGTGCAATTGAATTTATTGCTTGTTGCCTGGCTCTTAAGAATAAAATTATTCCTCCTTCGATAAATTATGAAAATCCTGATCCTGAATGTGATTTGAATTACACACCTAATGAAGCTAGGTCTGAGAATGTAAAGGTAGTAATGTCTAATTCTTTAGGGTTCGGAGGACATAACGCCACTCTTGTGATAAAAGAACTTAAGTAATTGAATTGAACTCTGGGGTTTGTTTAATTATTTAATTTAAAAATAATAATTAAAAAACCAAAAGTAATATTAAGTAAAAGGTTAAATAAATTAATTTATGGGCTTAACTTTAATTGAAAAAATTCTTCTTAAACATTCTTTATCCGGGAAACTGGAAGATTTTATCTATGCTAAGGTAGATTTTTGCTTTGGTAATGATATAACTGCGCCCTTAGCAGTTAAAGAATTTAGGAAAGCCGGATTTAAGAGTATATTTAATAAGTCAAAGATTGGATTTATTTGTGATCACTTTACTCCGGCCAGAGACTTAAAAGCTGCTAACAATGTAAAGCTACTAAAAGAATTTACTAATGATTTTAAGATAAAGCATTTTTATGATATTGATAAATGCGGAGTAGAACATGTCTTTTTGCCTGAATCTGGTTTAGTTGGGCCAATGGATTTAGTAATTGGAGCAGATTCTCATACTTGTACTTATGGT
>JAGLSH010000023.1 GCA_023135855.1 Candidatus Omnitrophota bacterium | reverse complement strand
GAGAAAGCAAAAACTAAAGAAAAAATTAAAAAGTTATTAGATGATCCAACTATTACTGAGATCATGATAAATGGATCTAAATTTACTTTTATTGAAGTGGAAGGAAGGAAGAAAAGCACAGAGATAACTTTTAGTCCTGAAGAAATTAAAGAAGTGATTGATGAGATTTTTAAAAAGAGTGGTAAAAATGTATCTTCTCGCTCTCCTTATGTAGATATTTGTTTAGAAGATGGCTCAAGAGTTAATGTTATAGTCAAACCCTTAGCTCGTCTAGGTACAGCGATTACCATAAGAAAGTTTTCTAAAGAGATAAAGAGTTTAGATGATTTGGTGGCTAAGGATACAATGAGTGAGAAGATGGCTGATTTTTTAATTGCGTGCATCAAGGGGGGGTTGAGTATGATTTTTTCTGGCGGGACTGGTGCCGGAAAAACTACTACTATGGAGATGCTCTCTTTACATATACCTGAGGAAGAAAGAATAGTCCTTATTGAGGATACTGCTGAACTTCAGCTACATCATGGCAATATGGTTTCTTTGGAAACAAGGTCTTCTGATGAGGATGGTAATGGTGAAGTAACCTTAGGAGATCTAATAAGAAATTCTTTACGTATGCGTCCGGATAGAATAATTGTTGGTGAAGTTCGGGGTTCAGAAGCCTTAGATATGATTCAGGCTATGTCTACAGGGCATAGAGGTACTTTAGCAGTAATTCATGGTAATTCCCCTAAGGAAACACTTAGTCGTTTAGAAACTTTGATACTTTCCTCAGGCATAAAACTACCTATTGAGGAGATAAAAAAGTTAGTTGCAAATACTGTGAGTATAGTTGTTCAGCAAGAGAGACTTCTTGATGGTTCGCGTCGCATAACCCATATTAGTGAAGTTGGGGGGCTGGAAAGAGGCGAAATCGTTATTCAGGACTTATTTACCTTTAAAAGTCAGGGAAAGACCTCTGATGGCAAGATAAAGGGTAAATTCTCATCTGTTATGAAGATGTACCCCAAGTTTTTCGCTGAATTCCAAAAATTAGGTCTTCTTGACCAGAAAGCCTTTTCTGATTAATCTTACCGATAAACAAACTTTAATTCTTGAGTTTTGATCAAAAACAAAAAAAGCTAGGTGTTATATACCTAAATGATTATTGAGGGTATAAAATTCTTGACAGTAATAGGACATATGGTATAGTAGCATATAATAATTAAATAGGACAGATGTCCTATTATTTAATATTAGTTTATAATATAAATATCTTACAAAATGGAAAAGCATTGTTTGAATTATAGGGAGAAAATAGATAAGATTCTCGAGGCAATAGGTATTTCACGTTCTGGGCTTGCCCGTCGCTTAGAAGTAAGTTATAAGACTGTTTATCGATGGCTAGATAAAGGTGTTCTGCCTCATCGTTCTAAGCTTCGTGAAATTGACCAATTATTTAAAGAGTATGTAGATTTAAAGGATATAGTTTTGCAGCTATGTCAAAAATCAGAAGATCCGATTAAATTGCTTAAAACAAATAAGAAGATAAGAGATAAGTTTACTTTAGATTTAACCTATCACTCCAATGCTATTGAAGGGAATCATATGACCATAGGAGAGGTAGGAATAGCTTTTGAAGGTCAGGGAGTAAGAAACAAGGAAGCGTCCGAGGCTCTAGAGGCTACAAACCATAAGAAGGCCTTAGAATTTTTATTAGGTAGCATTAAACCTAATTTTGAGATTAACCAAGATTATATTTTAAATTTGCATAAAATAATAATGGATGGTCTTAACTATAAGTTGCCGGGAGAGTATAGAACTGGAGGAGTCAATTTAACTGATGCAATGAAGACTCTTTGCTCGGCCCAAGAAGTACCTTTAGCGATGAATAAATTTATTAAGAATATTAATTCTTATCAAAAGGATGTAATTAGTAAGATTGCTCATGACCATTATGAATTTGAAGCTATTCATCCATTTTTTGACGGGAATGGCAGAGTAGGAAGATTAATCGCAATAACTCAAAGCTTAAGCAAAGGCTTTGCTCCGGTTATTATTAGAGTTGATGATCGGAATAAGTACTATTTAGCTTTAGGTAAAGCTGATTTAGGATACTATGAAAATATGGTAGGAATAATTTATGAGAGTCTTATAAGGGGTTATGAGCTCCTAAGAGCTAAATAATTTTAAATAAAAATATACCCCCAAAAACATCAATGCTACCCAATTCCGGTTTAGGATTCGCCTAAACCGCCTATTAATTACAGATATTTAAGATCTTGGGAATTTAAAAGGCTAGTGATATAATAAAACTAAGTTTTATCTATGAAAGTTAAAAGAATATTAGAAGGCTGTCTAAATAGAGATAAAAAATCTTGGGATATATTTGTCCAAAAATATTCACGGCTGATTTATTGGGCGATAAGAAAGCGTTTGGTAGCTAGTAATTTCAAGTTTAACCAGGATAATATTGATTGCATTTTTCAAGAGGTATTCGTATCTATTCTAAACGGCGGCAAGCTTTCCCAAATTAAAGATATAAAAACAATTGCCAGCTGGTTGGCGGTAATAGCTTCCAATAAAACAGTTGATTTTATGCGGCGTAGAATAAAAGAGGATAAGAGGCTTGTCATAGAGATGTCAGTATTGAAAGATGATAAATCTGAACAAGAATTATACAAAAGGGATTTATTGAATCTGTTAGGCAACATTATAGATACTTTGCCTGCTAAGGAAAAGATTGTTATTTTTCTTAATCTTATTGAAGGCAGGACTCATAAAGAAATTGCTGAAATTACTGTTATGCCGGTAAATACCGTATCAACTATAATCGTTCGAGCTAAAGTAAAGGTTAAGAAAGAGCTAGAAAAAATGGGTTTAAAAGATTTATGAAAGAAAAAGAAGAAATATTTCGTCTATTAAAGAGGAGAGGAAAATGCGAAAAATAGAGGAATATCTTAAAAACTATTTTAAAAAAGAATTGAGGAATATTGAAAAAACTCCTCAATGTCTTGATCAAGAAGTTTTGATGGATTATCTCAGAGATAAGCTGGATGACCAGGAACGTAAAGATGTTGAAGAGCATTTTTCACAATGCAATTTCTGTCTTAGCCAACTTAATTTAGCCTTTGAAGCTAAAAAATCAAATATTCGTAATATAGGAGGAAAAGTACCTTCTGGGCTTGTAAACGAGGCAAAAGCACTACTTAAGGATGATAAAAGTATTACTGGTCGGGGAAAAGGAAATCGAATGAAAAAGAATTTATTTTTTGCCGGGGCAGTTGTGTTTTTTATTATTTCATTTCTGCTGCCTAAGTATTTTATACAATGTTTGGTAGTCACTCTTGTTTTGGGTATGCGTTGGTCATTCGAAAGCGAAAATGGCCGAACTTTTATTATGGTGATTGATTCTTGGCGCCGCCATTCTCATGACGAGGACGATGAAATCTCCAATCGCCTAAAAGACCGATTCAAGTCTCCCCATTTTTAACCCGGTTTAGGATTCGCCTAAACCGACCTCTTGATCAATTCAAAGCCTTATATTTAAAAAAATAAAAATTTTTGAAAGAATTTTTACACCTATTACGTCTATTAAGTAAAGAGGACATAAAATATTGTGTGCAATTTAAGTGAGGTAATGTGTATAGGTAGGTGTCTAGTAAGAAGGAGGTGGCAAAATGGCTTTGGATTTCAAAGTTATAAGGATTCACAAATTTGATAGTAAAGGGGCAACAAAGGCTATATGTGATGTTGCAATAGCCAATGAATTTGTAATCAAAGGGTTTCGTGTAATTGAAGGTAAAAATGGCTTATTTGTTGGTGCGCCGCAAGAGTCTGGTAAGGATGGGAAGTGGTACAACCGCGCTTTCCCTATAACTGCTCAGACGCGAGAAGTACTTAATAAAACAGTTATTTCTACTTATATGGAAAACAATGATTAAATTCTGAATTATTATTGGGGTTATCCACAAAGGATACCCCCAATATTTTTCATAATTTCGGTTTAGGATTCGCCTAAACCGGATATTAAATTAAATATATGAGAAAAGAAGTAGTTACAGTAGGCGATTATGTTCATGTGTATAATAGAGGAAATCGGAAACAAGCGATTGTTCGTAAAAATTGTGATAGATGGCGGTTTTTACAGATGTTGTATTACTTTAATACTTTAATTGCGGTTGCGAATCCATTCAGGAGATTAGAAAAAAAATTAGGCATAGCATTTAACAAAAACTTAATTTGGCCAGGATATTGGCCTTCGCAAAAACCGATTGTAACAATACTTGCTTTTTCTTTAATGGAAAATCATTTCCATCTTTTTCTTAAGGAGATTGTTAAAGGCGGAGTTGTATTATTTATGCGGAAGCTTGGTACTGGTATGGCTGCTTATTTTAATAGTAAATATCAAGAACCGGGTCGATTATTTCAGGGTCCTTATAAAGCAAAGACTATACATACTGATGAATATTTAAGATATTTAAGTGTATATATTCAAGTAAAAAATCCTTTTGAACTTTATCCCAAAGGATTTAGGAATGCTATAAAAAATTTTGATCAGGCTTATCAATGGGTTGTTAAATACCCATATTGTAGTTTAGCGAATTACGCTGGGGAAATTAACTCACCGATTATAGACAAAGATATATTGAGAGAAATGTTTCCATCTTCTCAAAAATACAAAAAGTTTGCAAGAGACTGTATATTTTCTATAAATTTGAGAGAGAAGTTAGGTATGTTGACTATTGATTAATAAAAATGTGGTTTAGGATTTGCCTAAACCGATTAAAAATTAGTAAAATGAAGCACGGTGTGGTTACGATTGAAAATTCAAAATATCCTAAGCTGCTTAAGGAAATTCCTTCTTATCCGAAGAGGATTTACTATAAAGGAAGTTGGGATACTTCTATTTTTGAGAATTGTTTGGCAGTTGTGGGCTCAAGAAAGATGACAACCTATGGCAAACAAATTACCACTAAGTTAGTATCAGAAATATCAAATGCGGGGATAACAATTGTTTCCGGATTTATGTACGGGATTGATGCAACCGCACATAAAGCGGCACTAAATGTTGGAGGCAAGACCATTGCAGTTATGCCCTGTGGAATTGACATGGTTCACCCTCAACATCAAAAGAGTTTATATAATGAAATATTAGAAAATAAGGGATTGGTTATATCGGAATTTGAAGGAAGTTTTCCACCAGCTGTGTGGACTTATCCTAAACGAAACAGAATTGTCGCTGGTTTATCTAAGGCAACTATGGTCGTTGAAGCAGGTGAAAAAAGTGGTTCCTTGATTACAGCCGGTCTTGCTAAAAATTACAAAAGAAGACTTTTTGTTGTCCCTGGGCCTCTTACTGGATTAAATTCACAAGGTATTTTACAACTTATTAAAAACGGTGCTGACATTGTAACTAGTTCGAAAGATGTGTTGGCAAGTTATGATACAATCCAATTTGAATTTCCAAAAGTTTCATCAAGGTTACTAAGGCTTAATAGTGTCGAGCAAGCTGTATTAGAAGAATTACAACACGAGCCTATGGGGATAGATGAAATATCGCGATTTGTAAAAACCTCGGTAGCTAAGGTAGGAACTATACTTTCGTTTATGCGATTAAAAGGCATATTGTTGGAAGAGAAAGGGAAGTACTATGTAAATAGTACTAGAGTGTGAGTAGTTATTTATTTAGGTGAAACGCTATTTGTCGCAGGTATAGGCTAAACAGATCTAATAAAAGGAGAGCGATTCTTATGTTGGTTAAAGTTTTATCAGCGTCAAATTCAGGGCTTGAGGCTATTGGTATAGATGTGGAGGTAAATGTTGCGAATAGAGGATTACCTGCCTTTGAAATTGTTGGTTTACCTAGTAAAGCAGTGGATGAAAGTAAGGAGAGGGTTAGGACTGCGGTTATAAATTCAAATATTGAATTTCCTTCAAGAAGAATAGTGGTTAATCTAGCACCGGGTGATGTTCCTAAGGAAGGTTCCTTCTATGATTTGCCTATAGCGGCAGGTATTTTAGCGTCAATTATTCAATTCAAAATTCCCAAAGATAGCCTTTTCTTTGGTGAGCTTTCTCTTGATGGAACATTACGTCATACAAAAGGGGCATTGCTATTAGCACTATTTGCCAAAGAAAAGGGAATAAAAAATATATTTGTGCCAAAATCATGCGCAAATGAAGCAGCTGTTGTTAAAGGAATAGGCGTTTATCCTATCGAAAATTTAAATCATTTATTAGCTTATTTACTAGACGAGATTGTAATTCAGCCGGTTAAGTTTAAAGAAACAAATGAAGAGAAAAGTGTTATCAAAGTTGAATTCGATATGGCAGAGATTTTAGGTCAAGAGCAGGCAAAAAGAGCAATGGAGATTTCAGCTGCTGGAGGGCATAATATTTTTATGTCTGGTAGTCCTGGTTCCGGTAAAACCATGTTGGCACGGGCAGTTCAAGGTATTTTACCAGCGTTAATGGGTGGAGAACGGTTGGAGGTTACAAAAATATATTCGGCTGCCGGTCGTATTCCACCAGAAGGTTCTATTATTAAAACGCGTTCCTTTAGATCGCCTCATCATACTATTTCTCAAGTTGGTCTTATTGGTGGGGGCACAAGACCTCAGCCTGGAGAAATAAGTTTGGCTCATCGTGGAATACTATTTTTAGATGAGTTTAATGAATTTCCGCGTAGTGTTTTGGAGGCATTAAGGCAGCCTATAGAAGATGGCTATGTTTCTATTTCTCGCAGTAGAGAAAGGGTGAGATACCCTTGTAAATTTATGTTGATAGCTTCAGCCAATCCCTGTCCGTGTGGCTATTTACATCATCATAAAAAACCTTGTGTATGTACACAAAGGGAGATAGAAAAATATAGAAAACGAGTTTCCGGCCCGATGCTAGATCGTATTGATTTACATGTTGATGTTCCGGCAGTTAATGTCAAGGAGTTATCCGAAGATGAACAGTTAAATATAAATTTAGAAACTTCAGAACAGATACAAAGACGCGTGATTTCAGCTAGGAAAATTCAACAAGCTCGTTTCAAAGAAGATAGTGTCTATACTAACGCAGAGATGAAGAATGCGCATATTAAAAAATATTGCAAGCTTTCAAAAGAGGTTAAACAATTATTATGTCAGGCTGGTATTGCTTTTCAACTGTCGGCACGTTCTTATTTTAAAATGATAAAAGTTGCAAGGACTATAGCAGATTTAGAGAATTTATCGGGGATAAGCATGGCTCATATGGCAGAAGCTTTGCAATATAGACCAAAAGTCTAAGCATAGAAGTATGAGAATTTTCAAAAAAGAAAATTCAGAAAACATTCAGAAAGACCTTTCTAATAAAACAAATAATCTTAAAACTGGTCGGCTAGGAGAAGAGATAGCAAAGAAATACTTACAGGTCAAAAGATACATTATAATTGAACAAAACTACCGGACAAAGTGTGCCGAAATTGATTTGATTGCTTTATGCAAAAATACATTGGTATTTGTAGAAGTAAGAACAAAAAAACGAGAAAGATTTGGCAGCCCAGAGGAGTCGTTTAAGCGAAGTAAAAAAAATAAACTTATCAATAATGCCAGGGCTTATGTAGCTAAGAAAAGATGGAAGAAAGAATATAGAATAGATGCGATCTGTATTGTTTTAGATAATAATTATCGAGTTAACCGCATTAACCACTATGAAAATATTACTTTTTAGTCGGTTTAGGCGAATCCTAAACCGGTTATTGCAGGGAGACGGTTATAATTTGTGACCGGTAGCAAAAAGAAAAGGAGTTTTGAAAGATGAAAAAACCAGGGGCAATAGAAAAAAATATTTGTCTGGTTAGAGGGCACAGAGTTATGCTTAGTACACATTTGGCTGAGCTTTATGGGGTTGAGGTAAAAGTATTAGTTCAAGCTGTAAAGCGAAATATTGATAGGTTTCCTGAAGATTTCATGTTTCAACTTAACGAACTTGAATTTAAAAACTTGAAGTCACAAATTGTGACTTCAAGTTGGGGTGGCATTCGTCGGGCGAATCCCTATGCTTTTACTGAGCAAGGTGTAGCAATGATTTCTAGCATTTTAAGAAGCAAGCGAGCCATACAAATGAATATTGCTATTATGCGTATATTTGTAAAATTACGGTATATTTTTTCTACCCATAAAGAGCTTGCTTATAAATTAAATTAACTTGAAGGGAAGATAGAGAAGCATGATTTAGAAATCCGTACTATCTTTGAGGCAATTCAACAGCTAGTATCTGTTCCAGATGAATCGAAACGGAAGATAGGGTTTCGTAAGGCCGGTTTAGGCGAATCCTAAACTGGAGCTCGGAAGATAGGGTTTCGTAAGGCCGGTTCAGGCGAATCCTAAACTGGAGCTTTCTTACAGGATGTGATTCTGGTATAATTAGGGAAATGGCTAGAAAGAAAGTAACTCCAGCTTTGAAAAAATTAATTATTTATAGGGATTAAGGTTTAAAATGGCAAAGAAAAAGATAGACTCTTATTTGAAAAGAATAGTTCTTCAAGAAAAAAGACTTAACTCTCATTTAGGAGTTAGACCTTTGTCAGAATTGTTAAAGAAGAAACATAAGATCAATATTTCAAAAAGTACAGTTAGCAAAATTCTTGTTTCTTCTGGTTTAAAAGAAAAAAAAGGACGAAAAGATTCTTTACTTATTTATAAGGGCAAAGGGCTCTCTCATTGTGGATTGTTTCTCTTGCGTTGTCTAGATCATCATATTGGTATATTTGATTATTTGAGCCGAGAAATTAAACAATATTTTCCTAAAATAAGTGAAAAATTATTAAGACAATTAATTGTTTTGACCAGTTTCTCATCTCTGATTAATCAGAAGCCTAGGGAAAGTTCAGACAGGGAAGGTTTTTTGAGATTAGCTGGCCTAAAGCATTTCCCAGCTCGTAAGATCGATTATTTTTCTTATCAATTATCTCAGTATAAACCTAAGGTAGACCTAAGGCCTTTGAAAAAAGATTTAGTTGCTGTTTCAACAATAAAGATTTATTTTAATAATGGGCATTGTAGTTATCTTGATGCTAAGATGTCTACTCTATGGAATGGGCCCTGTAAGCTAGAGCAATACTTTCTTCCTTTAGGAGCTGTTAGTAAATTAATTAATGAGATGATAAAAGATAAAACTGTTATTATTGGATATACTAAGAGTTTTGGCTATCTATCTCCTTTAACCTTTGATTTTTTAAAAGCTATGGATAAGGGAATAAAACAAATTGAATTTTTAGACCAAGAAGAAAGAGTCTTAAAGGAGTTAAAAATAAAGTTGCCTAAAGTTTCCTTTTTTATTGGATACTATCCTGATATCCTTAACAAAGGAGTTATGCCTATGGGTACCCCTAAAGGGATGGCTTCGCCTAGGC
>JAGLSH010000022.1 GCA_023135855.1 Candidatus Omnitrophota bacterium | reverse complement strand
TGAAAAACATACTTATGAGGCTGGTATTATTTATTGTTTACGTCGTAAAGACGTAGAGAAAATTTCAAAAGATTTAAAACGACTCGGGATTGACAATGTTGGTTATCATGCCGGGATGTCAGATAAAAAACGCCATAGAGCTCAAGAAAGATTTTCAATTGAGAAAGTAAATATAGTTGTGGCTACCATAGCCTTTGGTATGGGAATTGATCGCTCTAATATCAGATTTATTATTCATGCTGGTATGCCGAAAAGCATTGAACACTATCAACAGGAAACTGGTCGCGCTGGAAGAGATAGACTTTCTGCTTTTTGCTATATGTTTTATAGTGGGGCAGATTACCAGCTGTGGAATTTCTTTGCCGCAAAATCCCCTAATAGGGAAGTCTTGATGACTAAGCTAAACTCTATTTATAATTTTTGCACTCAACCTCAATGTCGTCATAAGGTTTTAGTTAATTATTTTGGTCAAGATTATTCAGATTGCCAATGTGGAGCTTGTGATTATTGTTTGAATGAGTTAGACATGGTTAAAGATGCTATTGGTACTGGACAGAAGGTCTTATATTGCGTTGAGACGATAAGACAGGGAAATTATGGCTTTGGAGCCGGATATGTTACTAATGTTTTAAAAGGCAAACTTACTGAAAAAATAGAAAGTATGGGCCACGATAGTCTTCCGACTTTTGCAATGATGGCCGATGAATCAGAATTATTTATTAGACATATGATTGAGCAACTGATTGGACAAGGCTTTTTAGGTAAAGAGGAGAAGTTCTCGACTCTTTCTGTGACTAGTACCGGTAACATGCTTTTGAGAGGAGAAGCATCCTTAGTGTTGGCTAAGCCTTTAATTGCCGCTAAGAAGAAAGAAAGCAAAAGAAAAGCCGCCAAAAGAAAAGCCAGTGAATGGGCCAATGTAGATGAGGACTTATTTCAATTGCTACGGGAAAAACGAGCCGAAATCTCACAAAGAAAAGGTGTTCCCGCCTATATAATCTTTAGTGATAAAACCCTAATAGATATGTCCACAAAAAAACCTCTGGACCATATTGCCTTCTCGGAACTCTACGGAGTAGGCGAGAAAAAACTAAGAACCTACGCCGACATATTTATCAAAGTCATTAAAGACAATTGATGAAAGTTAGCGCCAATGATTTTTTATGATATAATATTTCTATATTGGGAATAATATAGAAAGCAGGGGGAGAAAAAGAAATGAAAAGCATACTATTTACGATTATAATATTAATACTACTGGCAAATGTCGGGTATAGTGAGAAAGCACGATCTTATGACTATAACCAGACAAGAGCAGATTCGGATCCCAAATTTGAAAAATTTAAATACCACACCCTACAAACAGAAAGGCAAAGAATAGAGTCGGCACTTTCACAAACAAAAGCAGATCAATATATGAAATACTTTGAAAAAGGAATTGACTCTGGGACAGGCGTAATTATGATTGAAGGAGGAGAAAACTATTGGCTCGAAGAGGCATATACTGCAGGATATCACCAAAAAGTTTCATTCTGGCACGACAATCCTAACGAAAGCAAACTCTACGAAGTAAAAGATAGAATCGAATAATAACCTTTAGTTGAGATCAGATCTCAACCATTTATTATTAAACCAACTCTTAAATAACTTACCAAATATTGTAATTCTGTTATAATGGATATATTAAGAAAACTTGGAGGGTTATTAATGCGTCTATTTAGCAAAGTATTTTGTTTTTTTCTAATCCTGGCCATACCGCTATCATCTTTTGCTCAATCTGTAACTATTGATGGCGTTACTATAAGTGACCCTCAAAATCCCAGCCCAAGTGAAATCGTTTCATGGACTTCAACTACTGTCGGAGTTTCTAAAGAGATACTCGAAGCTTATTATGGTGGTGAATACACCAAACTTGGCAAAACCGGAGATTTTTTAACCGTAATCGGAATCGGAGAGCAAATTTACCAAGCTAAAGACAAAGAAGCATTTCTTTCAGCTCTTAGCTTTGTTACTAAACGGGCATTAGATAATTTTCTAAAGAAAAATGCACCCGGGCTAGCCGGTACTATGGCAAAAATTGGAACCTTTCAAACTGCTTTAACAGCATACAAGCTAGCCTTGGAATTAATAAATCGCTACGTATGGTTGCCTTATCTAAAGGATGAAGTTTATAAAGCTTATAAATCGAGACGTGATGTATTAGTCGATCCCTGGGAATCATTTTATAGTATTTTATATTTTACTGAACCGGTTATGGTTGATGTTAAAGCAAAGATTCGAAAAGAGAAGTATGATCTAGGAGAGAAAGATCTAACCGATAAATTTAAACAAAAAATATCTAAAGAAGCTGAAGAATATATTGTTAATAGTTTAGAAAAGCGTTATATCGAAGAAAATTTAATTATGGTAGCCGAACTAGCCGGAGGAGTAGCTACTGAAAAAAAACCTGAACTTGTAAAAACTATAAAAAAAGACTTAAAAATAGTAATACGTGGAAAGGTTATTAATCAAGAGACAAAAAAACCGATTAAAAATGCTAAAGTAGGAATTAAAGACAAGAGGTATAACATCCATAGCCGGCCAAATGGTAGCTTTGAACTAACTGTTCCCTATAGCTTAACTGACGGAAAGCCTTTTAAAGTCTTCGCCGAATTAGAAGATAGCTCTGAAGAAAAGAAGTTAAGCTGGCAAATGAAAAAAATACCTTTTATTACTTTTAAACTAAATGCTCAATGCCAACCTAATTGGCAATGCGCTGATTGGAAGCCAAGATGTCAAGGTGAAGTCTATATGGATTCTAACAATATAGGCGACGGTAAGGTATCAGAGGTAACACGAAGCTGTTCTGATCAAAATGGTTGTAACTTAACTAAAGATAAGCCACAAGACAAAGCTCTTTGTGTGACTGAAGTCAGGGATACCCCTGCAAGTGGTAGTGAAGCATTCGATGCTTTACTTGCACAATTAGATGCAATAAAACCACGCTGGATTAAAGCTTTTAATGACTATTACGATGCCATGAGAAAGCATATGAGACTTCGCGATGAATTTAGAGATGAAAATAAGCACATGGATTTAACTAAAAATGATAATTATGATAAATATTGGGAAATGCATAATAAAATAATGAAACCTTTAGAGGAAAATCAAGGACGGTTTAATAAGATATATGATTCTGTTGATAGCGAATACTCTGAAATCCTCAGGGCTGCTACAGGCATTGTTTTCGAAAAACAAAGAGAATACTTAGAAGTAAACCAACAATGGAAAGATGCAATCCATGCACCGGGAAATGGTAACAAGTCTGCTAAAATAAAAAGCCTTAAAAAAGAGTGGCAAAGGATAGAGGCTGAAGAATATAAACCTTTATCAAAGCTCAGGCTTCCATACCATCTATTTCGTAGAGAATATGTAGAAAAATATGAAAAAAAATATAATTATGAAACTTATGAAATTAAAAACAAAGGATACAGATGGTAATAAAGAGATGGTATAACATAAACGTTACAATTACACAGTAAGGGGTCTTTTTTATAGATAGGCCAACATAGGCAAGCAGAGGGCAGGTTTAATCTGGAAAAAGCTAACCAAAAAAAAGGAGGAGTATCTATGGGTGACAAAGGCAAGAAAGATAAGGATAAACACAACAAACAAGCAGACAAAGCAAAAAATACAAAAAACGAAGCAAACAAGAAAAAACAACAAAAACTACACTAATAGAAAAAAGGGACAGATATTATTATATCTTCTGTCAATAAAAGTGTCTGTCCCGATTAGCTATAAAATCATTGAGATCAGATCTCAACCATTTATTAGGATGGAGGATGCCCGGGCATAATTCGACTAGATATTTTTTATATAATTCAACTAACAAACCTTGGAAGGTTCGAGTTTCATTAAAAAAATATAAGTCTCATTATGAAACTTACTTATAAAATTATAAAAAATAACCAGCTTGCAATTAAAAAGGGGAAGATATTATGAAAAAAAAGATTTTGATAAGCTGTATGATACTTGTGTGTATTGCAGCATATTGTTTATTGTTATCTGCTAAAAAGGTAGATTTTTCTCATAGTAAAAAAGGAACAGATTATTCTAATATAAGTAATTGGTCAATTCAAAGTGCAGATATTACCCGTGAGGTTGATGTGTTTTTTGTGTATCCCACTACTTATGGCGCACCTTCCAATGGTAAATATTTAGCAGATCTGAACGATAAAAAGCTTAATGAAGAAACTGATTCTCTTGTAGTCAATAGATTAACCAAAGCATTTAGTGAAAGCTGTAACGTATTTGCTCCTAGGTATCGCCAGGTGAATATTGAAGTGTTAAGCATGCCTGAGGAACAGCAAGAGGTTTATTTAGCCACACCGACAAGAGACATTAAAGCAGCCCTAACATATTATCTTAAAAACCTGAATAATCGGCGTCCATTCATTTTAGCAAGTCATAGTCAGGGATCTAATGTACTTCAACGTGTCATATTAGATGACCCAAACATTTTGGGAAAAGATAAGCTTGTTGCAGCATATATGCCTGGTTGGACTTTTACCGTTGAAGACTTGAAAAATATGGGCTTAGAGTTAAGCACTACTTCCGATCATGTTGGAGGAGTGATCGTCTGGAACACTATTGGACCTGGAGGACAATCACCTGTGCTTATGGATGGAGCGAAATGTGTGAACCCACTTTCATGGACAACTGACACTTTAGAGTATCCTGCATCTATGAATATGGGAGCTAGAATTCTTTTATCAGACGGGAAAGAAATCATGGTAGATAATTTTACTTCTGCTCGCATAAACGATTCCGGCGGGCTTGTAATCCCAGACCCCAAACAAAACATTGCTGAAAAACTCACCTTTAACATGGGACCAAAATGCTACCACCCCTATGATTTTGATTTTTTCTTTAACAATATAACGAGTAACGTGAAAACGCGATGCGCGGCATATTTTAAAAAACACAAAACATCTGAGCAATAAGTGTAGAGGGAGTAATATAGTTAATGAAAAAAGATTACAGTCACTTAAAGCTAGAAATTGAAGCAGGTGTTTTTAAGCATTGGCAAGAAGTAGATGTTGAGGTTTATGATTTTACCGATATCGGTGTTAAAGTTGCTATTAACAATGAGTATGGCGGTCTTGCTTATGCGAATGAAATATTTATTAAGCTTCACTCTGGTCAGAAATTGAAAGCTTACATAAAATGCATAAGAGAAGATGGTAAGATTGATGTTTCTTTTCAGCCTCAGGAGGGGGAACATGTTTCTCAGGCTGCAGATAAAATCCTCCAAGTTTTAAAGGAATCTGGTGGGAAGTTATTTTATAATGACAAAAGCTCTTCTGAGGACATTAAAGAGAAGTTTGAAATTAGTAAGAAGGTTTTTAAAAAAGCAATTGGAACGTTATATAAACTACATAAAATAAAAATTGCTGGTGGCTATATTGAAATTGTCAACAAGAACAGGGTTGATCAGTAGTAAAATCATTGAGATCGGATCTCAACCATTTATTTGTCTTGACAGATTTTTCTTAGCGAGCTATAGTGAATATAACAATTAGTTAAGTCCCGAGTTAAGAAGGGCTAAATCCCGGACTATAATAAAGTAAAACCTTCGTACAGTTATTCTTGTATAAACGAAGGTTTTTTCATTTTAAAAAGTTGAGTCTCTTAAATAGAATAGTTAGAGAGACGAAATCCGCCAAAACTATAAACAGAGAAGGCGGATAAAACCTTCAGCGGTAGAATGCTGAAGGATTTTTTATTTTTAAGGGAGGTTAGCATGAAAGTTTTAATGTTACTATTGGTTGCGATGTTTTTTTCAGGATTTTCTTATGCCGATGATATTCCAATACGTTGGACAAAACACATAAATATTAAATCATTAGATGAGATAGATAATGCACTGGATAATTATATAGATGAATACGCCGGAGGAGAACACCAGCTTACATTAACTACTAATAACGGTGACGAACGTAAAGTAACTACATGTAAGCAATATAAAGATTTACAAAGTAAAGGGTATTACCCTGCAACCAATTGGGACATATTATATCAATTTAGATTTACTGAAGGCTGTACTTCACTTGAACTTATAAAAAAAACTAAACCATCTAAGACAAGCTATATACAGAATTTTGATCTTACCAATAACCCCTTAGAGAATCTACCACCAACATTAGACTTAATTAATACCGGCGGTGAAATAGAAAAAGCCGAGCAAGCCATAAAACAAGGTAAAACCTGGAAAGAATACGACCCTACATCAACCTTTAAAACAGACGACGAGCAGAAAATACACATTGAGAGTCAGCAAATTGATGCCAATAATGGCAATGACATATACATTACTTTACAAGCTTGGGGTGATTTTAATAACGACACCATTGAAGATGTATTGCTACTTGTAACCTATTACATAAAAGGCGCTACTTACAGAAGCTCTGAGCATGTATTATTAACAAGATTAGAAGAAAACGGACCATTAATATTGGGAGATTAACGTGAAAAAAATATTTTTATTAACTTTATTATCATTTTTATTAACTTCTACCATATCTGCTGATATAAATTTAAAACCTTCTTTCTTGTGGAAGAAGCTGATGGGTCCTTCAAAAGAAGAAGAGACTCTTAAAAAAATTTTGGGAATAAAAGCAGTAATTAAAGAAGATCCAGAAAACTATGCAGACTATGAAGCACTTTCTATTGCTTATGACCGTATTGGTCTTTATGAAAAGTCTATAGCAGCTTTAAAAACTGCAATAAAATATTATCCTGAAGATGAAAATGATGAAGACTTTCTCTACGGGAATCTTGCAAGAGCATACATTATCATCAAAGAATTAGATAAAGCAAAAGATGCTCTTGATAAAGCTATGAAAATTAATCCTAATAATGCTGTAAATGCTGTGCACTTAGCGCAATATCATATAATGAAAAAACAATACAAGCAGGCAGCTTCGGCAATGAAAAGGGACAGTGATCTTAGTAATAAAGAAGATATTTATTTTGACTGGTATCGTTATATCTTTTTTGATTTAGGTATAGACAGCTCAAAAGCAATAGACCTGTTTAAATATGTAGTTGAATTAGACCCTAAGAGCAATGACGCACGTAGAACATTTGCTACTGCTATAAGAGGCGACCTTGATAATTTGGAAAATGATTTTTCTAGAATAATAGAAGAGTATAAGAAAGCTTTAAATTGCAGGCCCAATCATGTTCTTACACATATCTGCATTGCAGATACATATATGTTTATGGCCTTTAAAACTAAAGATGAAAGTTATAATGAAATTGCCTTAGAGTGGTTTGGTAAAGCTTTTGAAATTAACCCTAAGCATGAACAATTATTTTACGCTATAGCAAACTTCTATAATTATAACGAAAAACATGATGAAGCAATTCTTAAACTTAAAGAGGCTATACTCTTAGGCTTCAATGACGAGCATATGATGGAAACCTTAGCCAGGGCTTATAACAACAAGGCTTATTCTTTATATCAAGAAGGGAAGGACTTAAACAAAGGGTTAGAGGTGATTGAAAAAGCGATTTCACTGAGCCCCAATAATGGCATAATTTTATCAACAAAAGCAGAGCTTCTATATAAAATGGGTAAGTTTGAAGAAGCCTACACTTATATTAAAAGAGGAATTATATTAGAGCCAGAGCATCTGGAGATTCAACAAGATTTTAAAATGATTGAAGAAGCTTTAGGAAAAGCAAATAAATAGAGATCTTTAAAAATTAGTTTTATTTAATCTATAAAGAAAATACAATGTGCAAAAAATGCACATTTCATGAATATATGATTGCACCTATCCAGTGATATAGGAGAAAAACTCTTCTGGATAATGGAGAAGGGAAAACACAAGATAACTTATGTTGATAAATATAGCAAAAGTTTATTTGTAAAAGCTATAATAAGATAGGGGTGCCTCCTAAAATAGGTTGACAACCAATTAAGGCTTATGTTATACTTTAACTGGAAGTAAGAAAGTAAGGATGTAAGAAAAGGAGGCAAATATGGCAATAGAATACGCAAAGCTAACATCAAAAGGGCAAGTTACAATTCCTAATTTAGTACGAAAAATGTTGCGTTTACATAAGGATAGCCTTATAGCATTTCGAATAACCCGAGATGGAATAGTTATTGTTCCTGCAAGAATGGTGGAAGAGAAGACCCCTTACACAAAAGAAGAATGGGCAAAAATAGAAGACCTTGCTTCTATGAAGGGTAAAACCTGTAAATCTGGAAAATCAGCAAAAAAGTATCTTGATTCTCTATGATTCATTTTGAATTTAAACCCTCCTTTAAAAAATCTCTTAATTCTTTACCGAAAAAAGACAAAAATGCAATTAAAGAATCTTGTGCACAACTTATTGAAGTTTTGAGCGGAAAAAGCTTGCTTCGCAAAGGGCTTGGGCTTAAACAACTCAGAAAAGACTGGTGGGAGATACGAAAAGGTCTAAAACAACGGATATTATTCAGATGGAGGAATAACGAAATAGATTTCGTATTAGCTGGAAACCACGATCAAATCAAAAGATTTTTAAAAAAAATATAGAATTTAACGATTAAGTTCGTAGAAAATAAACACTTTCAGTTCAAAAAAAACCACAGGTTATTTTAAATCTTTTACAATAAAATCAGAAATTAGAAAAAGGCATATATCAAAAAAAAGCAAATAAAATGAAAAGCGTAAAAAAACATTTAAATGCTAAGATGAAAGACGTTGGTTTTAAAGAGCACTACAAGTTAGATTTAGTAAAATTGCAGTTTATCAAACCGATAATTGCTTATAGAATTAAACATAAATTAAATCAAACTGCACTTGCTAAACGAGTAAGGATTTCACAGCAACAGATTTCTAAAATTGAAAATGGGGATTTTTCCAGCTTTGATGCTGTAATAAAAGTGCTTTTTGCTATAGGCATTGAAATCACAAAAGTACAAACTCAAGAAAAAGCAAACTCAAGAAAACATATATCCTCAAAAAACAGTTCACTTTCCCATAGATAATTATTAATGAGCCTCGGTTTAGGCGAATCCTAAACCGCTTCCACAGATAAAATTGTTGGATATTTTAAAAAATTTGTTGGTGGCCCCAAGATACCTCATAAAATATTTGAGATGATTAGAAGCGGAGAATTATTTGAATATCAAATTGCAAGATTAATAGAAATGTTCTGGCATAAACGTGAGATACCCGAAGGTTTTGTTGATTTTATTTATAACAAGATAAAAGGGGACAGACACCTTTAATTTTATATACGAGAATGAAAAAGAGGTAACCCGCGTTTTGAGTGGGGGATAAAGGTACCTTGGTAATTACCCCGGTTTAGGCGAATCCTAAACCGCTCATCGAAGATTGTAATCATAAGTGCG
>JAGLSH010000021.1 GCA_023135855.1 Candidatus Omnitrophota bacterium | reverse complement strand
AAATTACCCAGCATCTCAAAAAAAGTATGATGATAGGCAGTCTCACCAACTCTCTCTAAGTCACCGGTACGCAAGCACTTCTGGCAAGATGTGGCTCTAGTCACATCCTTTTTCTCGCCTAAAAAATAAGGCTTAAACTGATTCATCCCAGCTGAGGTAAAAAGAAGAGAAGCATCACCAGGAACTAAAGTATCAGAAGAAAAACGCATATGGTTCTTCTTTTTAAAAAATTCTAAATACTTTTTTCTTAGCTCACTCGTTTTCAAACCCTTTTTCCCCTAAATTATCTATTTCCTGATTAATTAATGCAAGATCAAATCCCTTCCTAACCAAATGCATGATTATTTTTTGCCATATTTTTGGCATTGATGCAAATGGTTTTACCTTTTGGTAATATTCTAACTTTTCCTCAATTATCTCTTTTACTTTATCACTAAAGGAAAAATTTCCACTTAAAACCTGTTTACGTAATTGAGAGGAAATTCCTAATTTCTTAAGGTTAAAATCAATCCTTATCGGACCCCAACCTTTATCTAATGAATGGCTGGTAAAAAGATGAACAAACTTTTTATCATCAATATAATTATTTTCTTCTAAACAAACTACTACCCTCTCTCTTATTGCTGGAGCATATCCTTTTTCTTTAAGGCGAGAAACAATCTCATGCTTACTCCTCGCTCTATATTTTAGGAGAAGAAAAGCATAGTTAAGAGCTTTATTAAAATTTTTCAAACCTATTTATCTTTGAGAACTGAATAACCACGATTTGTCTTTATGAGACAATCGCCCTTTACTCTAGAAGCAGCATTTTTAAAATCTTTTTTACTCTTCACTTTTTTATTCTCTATCTTGCTAATAACATCGCCAACTTGAAGTTCACTTTTATCGGCCAGTGAGCCATTTTCAATATCAGCAATTACTGCCCCCTCACTACTCTTTATTCTAAATCTACGTTGATAAACAGGTGTTAAGTCATCAACGATTAAACCTCGAAAACTAACCTTGCCCGAACTCTTTTTTATTTTTTCTTTCTTTTCTGTTTTTTCACCTTCTTTAGGCGTCTTCCCTATCTTTACTTTAACTGTCATTTCCTTGCCACCACGAAGGATTTCAAGAGAGATACGCTTACCAACATCAGTTGTTGAAACCATTCTCACTAAATCCCTTGTTGTTTTAACAACTTCTTTATTAAAGCTTAAAATTAAATCTCCTTCCTTAAGTCCCCCTTTTTCAGCTGGAGAATCTTTATATACTTTTAAAAGTATTACTCCTACTCTCTCCTTAACACCAAAATAATTACGCAAATCATCATTTAGATTGTCAATAACTACTCCCAGCCATCCATAAAGAATCTTTTCGCCGGTTGATAATTTATCTAAAATTTTCTTAGCTTTATTTATTGGTATAGCAAATCCTACTCCTTGATAACCACCAGAAGTAGTTATAATCGCTGTATTAATACCAACAACTTCCCCTTTAAGGTTTACTAAAGGTCCTCCGCTATTGCCCGGATTGATAGCAGCATCAGTTTGTATAAGATCATTGTATCCCTTATCTCTCCTGCCTAAAGCCGGTAAATAACGATTGAGAGCGCTTACTACCCCTACAGTAACAGTAGGCTCAGGATTATCAATTGCGAAACCAAAAGGATTCCCTATAGCAACTACCCATCTACCTATTTGAAGATTGTCTGAATTTCCTAATTTTGCTGGCAAAAGTCCTTTTGCATCTATCTTTATTACTGCCAAATCACTGGTTTTATCTGTTCCTTTAATCTCAGCATCAAATTCTCTCCCATCAGAAAGCTTAACCTTTACCTCAACAGCTCCAGCCACAACATGTTCATTGGTAAGGATATATCCCTTTTTATCAACGATAACCCCACTGCCTAGCCCCTTTCTTTCGTAATCACCTTCGGGAAACTCTCCAAAAAACTCTCCAAAAAATTGTTCAAAAGGGTCATCAAGATCTTCAAAAGACGAACCGAAATTAAAATCAGCTCCTACTTTTTCTTTAACTACACTACTTATAGAAACTACTGTTTTTCCTGCATCAGAAGCAACATTAACGATTGCTTTCTCTAAGCCTGTTAAACTCTGAGAATAAACTAACAGAGGCGTCAAAGCACACACCATCACTATAGCTATATACTTTTTCATCATTACTCCTTATTAATTATTTTCTGACGCAGTAGCTAAGCTATTTAGCTCATTCTCTAATGTTTCTTTCAAGATCACATCTTCTCTTAATAAGCTTCTTAATTGTTCTTTGCCTTGAGCTAAGTTTTTATCTTTATAGGAAAACCAACTTCCTGCTTGTTTTATTACTCCTTCATCAATAGCAGCATCTATTATCGCTCCGGTCTTAGACACTCCTTCATTATACATTATTTCAAATATTGCTTCCTTAAAAGGTGGCGCAACTTTATTCTTCACTATCTTACCCCTTACTCTTATCCCAGTTACACCAGTTTGAGTGGTAATAGTCGCAATTTTTCTTAAATCAATTCTTACTGAAGAGTAAAATTTTAAAGCTCTTCCTCCAGGGGTAACTTCAGGAGAACCAAACATCACACCAATTTTCATCCTTATCTGGTTAATGAATACGACGCAAGTTTTAGACTTGCTTATTGCAGCAGTTAGCTTTCGTAGGGCTTGACTCATTAACCGAGCTTGCAAAGCAATCTGAGGGTCGCCCATTTGCCCTTCTATTTCCGCCCTTGGTACTAGGGCAGCAACCGAATCAATTACAATTAGGTCTACAGCATTAGACCTAACTAAAGCTTCTACGATCTCTAAAGCCTGCTCTCCTGTATCCGGCTGAGAAATTAATAAATCTTCTAACTTTATCCCAATTAATTTAGCATAAGACGGATCAAAAGCATGCTCAGCATCAATAAAAGCTGCGACACCACCATTTTGTTGGCCCTGAGCAATAATACTTAAAGTTAATGTAGTCTTTCCTGAAGACTCTGGACCATAAACCTCAATTATCCTTCCTCGCGGAAGACCGCCTACTCCCAAAGCTCTATCTAAAGAAATTATACCACTTGGTATTACTTCTATGGTCATATTTACCCCTTCCCCCATACGCATTATCGCACCTTTGCCAAATTGTTTCTCTATTTGCGCAAGAGCAAGATCCAAAGCTTTTTTCTTATTATCTGCAATAGTTTTATCTTTACTCATAACTCCTCCTTATTTTTAAAAATTAATAGTCAAATTATATTCTCTAAAAGGTTTCACGTCAAATACTTCACAGCTAAAACTGAGATTCCTTATTCTTCAAAAGATTCTTTATATTTTTTTTATGCCTTACTACGATAAAAACAAAGAGTAATAGCGAAAAAATCTTAAATTCTAAAGGCAAAGAAAAAATAAGAGCACAAATAAAAAATGAAAAAACACTCGTTAGTGAAGCTAAAGAAACGATTTTAAAAATGACAAATACTACTGTCCAAACCAAAATAGCAATTCCTAAAAGCATTAATAAAGAAGGGTAACGAAAACTTAAGCCAGCTATGCCTCCTAAACTAGTTGAAACTCCTTTACCTCCTTTAAATTTCAGAAAAGGAGTCCAATTATGCCCACAAACAACAGCAATGATTGCCAAAATAAAAAGAAATGTTGGCGGATTGTTAACACAAAATGGTACAATCAAAGGCACTATAAATCCTTTTAAAAAATCTAAAACAAATACAGAAATACCCCACTTCTTCCCTAACACTCGAGTTACATTAGTAGCGCCGATGTTACCAGATCCAAGCCCTCTTATATCCGCCTTTTTAACTAAGTAAACAGCTAAAAAACCAAAAGGTATCCCACCAATAATATAACTAAGGATTAAAAGTTTTATCATTCCCATTTAAGACTCTAACTCCTCTTAAAAAATAATCAACTCCTGAGGCTAATGTGAAAAACACTGCTCCTTTCCAAATCCAAGGAAAAAAAGAACTATTAAAAAGCAAGGCCAAAATTGTAAACATTTGGAAAAAAGTAGTCATCTTGCCCAAAAAAGATGGCTCCATAAAAGCTTGCTTTTTTAAAACATTAATAATTATTACTCCTAGAAGAATAATAAGATCTCTACTTACGATCACTAAGATTATTCCTAAAGGCATTTTATAATCAAGAGGCAGAGTTTCTCTAAAAACATAAAGAGAAATAAATGCTGCAAACAAAAGCAATTTATCGGCTACCGGATCAAGAACCTGTCCAAACTCCGACTTCTCTTTTCTTATCCTAGCTGCCAGCCCATCAAAAAAATCACTTAAAACCGCAATAATAAAAACTATCGTTGCTATATGTCTTAGGTGATGATACGACTGTGAGTAAATAAGCAAAGAAACAAATACAGGTATAAGGACAATTCTTATTGTAGTTAATTTATCGGCTAGACTCATTTCAATGAAACTTGCATTTTTGCAAGCCGTAAGGCGCAGTAAAAATGCTTAGTTGAATTGATCCCGAAGTCGCGCTGGGTAAATATCGAAGAAATTTACTCAACATCTTCTGCGACGAGGGGATATCCAGGTTAATATTCTTTATCATTCCTCTATTCTGCATGTACCACTTATTCAAGCATGGCTATTCTTTTTAGCGGCCACCAAGTTAAGACTGCTTTTCCTATTATATCTTTCTCGTCAGCAAACCCCCAATCACGACTATCCTTTGAAGAATAACTATTATCACCAAGAAAAAAATACTTACCTTCCGGAATAATTGTTTCCTTGCCGCTAGCCCCATATACTCCTCGACTAACATAATATATCCCAGCTATCTTTGGGTCAACTACCATTTCACCATTTATATGGATATTACCATCTTTTATCTCAACTTTATCCCCAGGTAAGCCAATCAGCCGTTTTATGTAGGCTTTATTCCTCTCAGAAACAATTGGTGGAACAAACACAACTATATCAAATCTCTTAGGCTTACGGAATCCAGAAATACGCAAAGGAGTAAAAGGAACTTTTGGGCCATAAGTAAGCTTACTTACAAAAATTTTATCTCCAGGCCTTAAAACTGGAACCATTGAAGTAGTAGGAATTTTATATATTTGAAAGAAAAAAGTTCTTAAAAATATCGCTATTGCTGCAGCAATTACTATAGCATCAATCCACTCTCTTAATACGCTCTTTTTTTTACTCATTTCTCTCAAAAGGGGTTAAAAATTTTAAACGATTGTATAAATTTATATTATAACAGCTTTTCTATATAATTGAATACTTAATCCCGGCAATTTTTTTTAATATAGATACTACAAATACCTATATACATTTACATTTTAAGCACTTCCAAAAAAGCATTTTGAGGAATAGTAACATTCCCTAATTGCTTCATCTTCTTCTTACCTTTCTTCTGTTTTTCCCACAATTTACGTTTACGAGTAATATCTCCTCCATAGCACTTTGCAGTAACATTTTTCTTCAAAGCACTAACCTTTTCAGAAGCAATTATTTTTGCACCAATTGCAGCTTGAATCTTCACATCATACATCTGCCGAGGAATTAACACCTTTAATTTTTCAACCATAGTTCTTGCTTTAGCCTCTGCCTTATCTTTATGAACCAAAATTGAAAAAGATTCAGCCTTTTTCTGATTAAAAAGAATATCAATCTTAGTAATTTCTGTCTTTTTATATCCAGTAAACTCATAATCAAAAGAAGCATAGCCTTTGGTTAACGACTTTATATTGTCATAAAAATCAATAACAATTTCTCCTAAGGGAAGACTGAAGACTAAAGCCAGCCTATCCGTGCCTAAATAATCCATCTTTATAAACTCGCCTCGTTTTGATTTTGCCAAATCACAAATAGAATCCATTCCATCTACTGGGGTTACAATAGTAGCCTTAACAAAAGGCTCGGAAACCTCTTCAACAAAAGATAACTCAGGAAATTGATGCGGAACTTCTATATATTCTGCCTTTTCATCTCCTGTCTTCTTTAACAAATATTTAACATTCGGTGAAGTCAAAACAAGATCAAGATTGTGTTCTCTCTCTAATCTCTCTTGGACTATTTCCATATGCAAGAGCCCTAGGAAACCACATCTGAACCCATATCCTAGGGTACCTAAATTATCAGGCTCATAGACAAAAGACGGATCAGATAATTTCAACTTCTCAATAGCTGTTCTTAAAGCAGGATAATCTTTAGGAGAAGAAGGAAATATTCCACAAAAAACCATTGGTGACATCTTTTTGTACCCTTCAAACGCCTCGTTGGTAGGAGAAGATGCTGAGGTAATTGTGTCTCCTACATCTATATCTTGAGGATCTTTTATATTACAGCAAATATAACCTACTTCACCACAACAAAGGCTCTCCCTCTTTTGCGGTTCCGGCAAGAATACACCAACTTCCTCTACCCGATGCTTCTTATTCTGATGCATGAGAAGAATCTCATCTCCAAGAGAAACCTTTCCATCAAATACTCTTAAAAATAATATAACTCCTTTATAAGAATCATAAGTTGAGTCAAAAAGGACTGCTTTAAGCGACTTATTAATATCACCCTTAGGTGCAGGTATCTCTTCAATTACTCTTTTAAACAATTCTTCAACACCTTGGCCATCTTTAGCAGAAATAAGAGAGATCTCTTCCCTCTTAAAACCAAAAACATCAAGAAGTTGACCACAGCTTCTCTCAACATCAGCACCAGGAAGGTCTATCTTATTGAGAGCAGGAATAATTCTTAAATCATTATCTAAGGCTAAATGAAAGTTAGCTACTGTCTGGGCTTCAATCCCTTGAGAAGCATCAACTAAAATAATTGCACCTTCAGCTCCTTTTAAAGACTTTGCCACTTCATATGAAAAATCAACATGCCCAGGAGTATCAATAAGATTTAAAATGTACTCTTCTCCTCCAAAAGAAATATTTAATCTAACTGCTTTGGCCTTTATAGTAATACCTCTCTCCTGCTCCAATTCCATGCTATCCATCATCTGCTCTTGCTTCTTTCTAGCAGACATAGCCCCAGCCATCTCTAAAAACCTATCGGCAAGAGTAGATTTCCCATGATCAATATGGGCAATGATGCAAAAATTTCTTATTTTCCTCTTTATATCCATTTTTAATGAGCCCCTCACTTATGAAGCGTTAGCACTCATAAGCGATAAGTGCGAATTACCCCGAGGAAATCACTCCCTGCAATCTGAAAGATTGCGGGGATTCAGTCCCGGGAATTCTTCGAATTCCTCGGGAAAGATTTCCCGGGACTAAGTCCCTGAAATCGCTTCGCGATTTCTAGGGGTCCGGAACATCTAAATGCTCAGAAACTTTCAAAGAAATTTTCTTGATAATGTTTCGGGACAAGTTCATCTAAAAACTTTTATACGTTTCGCTTTAAAAATCTAAGTTTCACTTGATATGCTTAATAATCTCATCAGCTGTATCAGAAATAGTAAGATTTGTTGTGTCTATAAATACAGCATCTTCACTAACTTTCAAAGGACTGACTTCTCTAGTCTTATCAGCATTATCTCGTTTCTTTAAATCCTGATCTAGCTCCTGAAAATTAATATCCATACCCTTATCAGTTAACTCCTTAAATCTCCTTTTTGCTCTTACTGCAGGAGTTGCATCAATGTAAAACTTATATTTAGCATTCGGGAAAACTACTGTAGTTATATCTCTTCCTTCAACAACAAAATTACCCTTAGTAACTATGCTTCTTTGCAATTTTACCATTATTGATCTAACTCCTGGTAAGGCAACTACTTGAGAAATACTCTTATCGATAAAGGGCGTCCTTATTTGATCACTAACATCTAATTCATCAAGATAAGCCTTGCCTTCTCTAAATTCTAGGTTTAATTCTTTAGCTATTTCTTTTAATTTGTTTTGATCCGATAAATTTACTTTCTCTTTAATAGCCTTTAAGGTCAAAGTTCGATACATCGCTCCGGTATCTAAATAAAAAATCCCTAATCTTTTAGCTATAAGCTTAGCAACTGTTGTTTTCCCTGACCCAGCAGGACCATCTATACCAATAATCATAACAGGTGTTTCTGTTTAATATTTATCTTCTTAATTAAATTTATAATCTTATCTTTATCATTCTTTTTTATTAAATTCTCAAATTTCTTTAAAACTTTTATAACTCTACTTAAATCACTTAATACATTCTTCTTGTTAGACAAAAAAATCTCAGACCATATTGACGCCGAAGAAAGAGATATCCTAGTCAAATCTTTAAAGCTTTGCAAAATAAACTTCGGATGATCTTTAGGAAAACCATCAGTAAGGGAAAAAGAAATAAGATGTGGTATATGAGACAAGTAAGACAAAATCTTATCGTGACGTTGAGAACTAACAAAAACTACCTTCGAACCCAATTCCTCCCAAATCTTCTTTACTTCTGCAGTAGCTTTACTTTTAGGTGAAGATGTAATTAAGCAAACTTCTTTCTTGTATAAGTCTTTCTTGCTAAACTCCGCTCCACTCTTCTCGCTACCACATAAAGGATGACAACCAACAAAATTCACTTCCTTAGGCAAACGTTTCATAATATTCTTCTCAATCTCTCCCTTACTACTACCCAAATCAAATACAATGGCACCCTTTTTCAGAAAAGGAACTATTCTCATAAAATAATCACTGATTACTTCTATTGGTAGTGCTAAAACAATTAAATCAGCGTCTTCAACAACATTTTTTAAATTACGTTCTATTTTATTAAGAATTTTTAATTTTTTTAACTTATTGTAAGATTCCTGACTTCTAGCATAACCCCAAACAGATACTTTTGGAAATTTTTGTCTCAAAGCTAAGCTTAAAGACCCACCCATAAGTCCCACACCTAATATTCCTATTTTTTTTATCCCTTTTTTCATATCTGTCTTCCTACAGCTTTAGCAACGCTTCTTAATTCTCCTACTAAATTATTAAAATTCTCCGGTAAGAGTTGCTGCGAACCATCGCTTAATGCTTCTTTAGGATTTGAATGAACTTCTAAGAGAAGGCCATCTGTTCCGCAAGCAACTGCCGCCTTACTTAAAGGTGCAACTAAGCCCCACTTTCCACAAGCATGAGACGGGTCAACAATAACTGGAAGGTGAGATAACATTTTTATTGAAGGCACTGCGCTTAAATCAAGAGTGTTACGAGTAAACTCTTCAAAAGTTCTTATGCCTCGTTCACATAAAATTACATTAAAATTACCTTCAGATAGAATATACTCCGCGCTCATTAATAATTCTTTTATGGTAGCGCTTAAACCTCTTTTTAAAATAATTGGTTTCTTAGTCTGTCCAACCTCTTTAAGAAGATTGAAATTCTGCATATTACGAGCACCAATTTGTAAAATATCAGTATATTTTGCCACTAAATCTACATCTCTGGTATCCATAACTTCAGTAGCAGTAGGTATATTAAATTTATCTGATACAGCTTTAAGCATTTTTAACCCTTCTTCACCTAAACCTTGAAAAGTATAAGGAGAACTACGCGGTTTAAAGGCACCTCCTCTCAAAATACCTGCCCCGCCTTCTTTTATTTTCCCAGCTATTTCATCTATCTGACTTTCGCTCTCAATAGAACAAGGACCAGCAATAATTGCTATTTTCTCGGAACCAATTTCTATTCCTTCTCTTATTTTTATAATGCTATTTTCTTTTTTAAACTCTCTGGACACTAGCTTATAAGGAGCCAATACCGGCATTACCTTATCTACTCCAGGTAAAACATCTAAAGGATGCAATCTTACAATATCTTCAGGACCAATAACGCCGACAATCGTCCGCTCCTCACCCCGAGAGACCATTGCTTTTAGCCCCAACTTCTTAACTCTCTTGATAAGATCATTTATTTCATTTTTAGTTGCATCTTTCTTAAAAACAATAATCATCCTTTACCCTCCTATAATCCTTATATTATTCTTGATTTTTCTTTAAGTAATTCTTTAAGCACTTTATAAACTTTTTAT
>JAGLSH010000020.1 GCA_023135855.1 Candidatus Omnitrophota bacterium | reverse complement strand
TGCTCTTGACAGGCTAGCATAAGCACTCCGCCAACTTGAGCCATTGCCTCAACAATAAGCACACCTGGCATAACTGGCTTACCAGGAAAGTGGCCCTGGAAAAAATATTCATTCATGGTAACATTTTTAATACCAACAGCTTTTTTACCTTTTTCAAGATAAGTTATTCTATCAACAAGCAAAAAAGGATATCGATGAGGCAATATTTGCATTATTTCCTCAGCGCCAAATTCATCCTTCTGAGCAATAGAAAAAGTCTGAGATCTTATCCCAGCGCTTCGAGTTTTCTCTTTATACTTGCGTAATTTTTCTAATAATTTTATATTTAAGGAATGCCCACCTCTAATCGCAATTATATGCCCTCTAACTGGCCCAGCCAAATATAGATCTCCGATTAAATCTAGTATTTTGTGCTTAACAAATTCATTGTCAAGCCTTAATTCATTGTCTAATATTTTTTTATCAGACACAACTAGGGTATTTTTATAATTTGCGCCTTTACCTAAACCCATGTCTAACAACGGCTTAACTTCAGACTCTAAACAAAAAGTTCTAGCTTGATAAAGATCATCTTTTAAATCTCCATCAATTACTATGTCAGCATAACCAGAGCCAACCACAGGGTTATCATAACTTAAAACATAAGATATCCGTAAACTAGGATAAGGTAGAATTACGATACTAGTTGAACCCTCTTCAACCCATAAAGGCTCTTTTACTATCAAACGATTACGTGGAAATTCCTGATCTTGCCAACCAATCTCTCTTATTTTCTCAACAAAGTCTTTAGCGCTACCATCTAATCCGGGAACTTCTTCACCCCAAATATTTACTTGGATATTATCAATGCCTAAAAGATGTAAGGCAGCCATGAGATGCTCAACGGTGTGTACGTATATACCATTTGTGCCTACAGAAGTACGTCGAGGAAATTTATCAGGGTCTAGGACAGAACAAAAATTAGCTTTAATCAAAGATGCCGATTCAATGTCCTTCCTCAAGAAAATTATCCCTGTATCTGCTGATGCTGGTAGGAGCTCTAACTTAGTCTCCTTCCCAGTATGAAGACCTATACCTTCCAATATTATTTTACTCTTAATTGTTCTTTGATTCTCTGTGCTCATTATTATTCTTTCTCCTCTAATCTTTTGATTTTTTCTTCAAGTTTCTTTATTTTCTTATAAAGTTCCGGCAAACGTTGCAAACAAGCGTTCACTCTTAATGCTGTCTCGTGAGGTTTTGCTGGATACCCAGAAACTTTGACACCAGCAGGAATAGATTTTGTTACTCCAGCCTGAGCAGCAACAATTGCCTTGTCGCCAATGCAAATATGCCCTACTATACCAGCTTGACCAGCCAAAATAACTTCTTTACCTAAAATAGTGCTCCCAGACACACCAGCCTGAGCAACAATAACACAATTTTCTCCAGCAACTACATTGTGAGCAATTTGAACAAGATTATCTATCTTAGTTCCTCTACCAATAAGTGTCTTGTCAAATCTAGCCCTATCAATTGTAACATTAGCGCCAATTTCAACATCATCTTCTATTAAAACTGTTCCAATTTGAGGTATTTTCTCTTGTACTCCATCCACCATGGCAAAACCAAAACCATCGCTACCAATTACAGTTCCAGAATGAATAATTACTCTATCGCTAATTTCAATTTGCTCTCTTATAGAAACATTAGAATAAATAAGACACTTCTTGCCAATCTTAGTACGGCAACCAATATAGCAACCACTATAAATGATTGACCCTTCTCCTATTTCAACGCCATCCTCGATAACTGCACAAGCACCAATGGCCACATCTTTTGCAATTTGTGCATTTGGAGAAATTATTGCTGCGGAATGGATACCTTTAGGATGCTTAGCATAATCAGAAGTAATTAAGCTAACTATTTTAGTAAAAGCTATCGAAGGATTGTCAGTTTTAATCAACGGCTTGGAAGCCTTAAACTGTTCACGAGAAGTAATAATTGCTGCTGCTTTTGTAGTTTCTAATAAATAAGCATATTTAGGATTAGCCAAAAAGGTTACTTCGCCTTCCTTAGCTTCTTTTATCCCCGAAATACCTGTAATAGCAACATCGGGATCACCTACCAGCTCCCCCTTAACTAAATCTGCAATCTCTTTAAGAGTGAGCCTCATTTTTTCTTCTTATAATTCTTGTTAGAAACCTTTAAAATCTGATTAGTTATATCCATAGATTTAGAACCATAAAGAACAGTATTAGCATTAAGTATTAAATCAAAACCATTCTTCTTGGCATAATCTTTAATTATTATATTAATATCCTCAATTATATCCTTCATCTTATCATCTCTTTCTTTCTTTATGTCAGTAAAAACTTCTCTTTCTAAATCACGATATTCATTGATTTCTTTCTCAAGCTTTGCTTCTTCTTTTACTTTTTCACTATCCTTAAGCAAATCTAATTTATTTTGAAGTTTCTCAATAATTTCTTTTTTAACCTCTAACTTTTCCTCAGCAGCAGTTTTTCTCACCTCTAACTTTTCATCATATTCTTTGGTCTTGTCATAATCATTAAAAACTTTAAATATATCTACATAACCAATTTTTAAATCTTTAGAAAAACAAGTAGAAGAAAATGACATCATAATCATTAAAACTATGAAAAATCCGACTATTTTTTTCACAGTTACACCTCCTAAAATGCTCTGCTTACATTAAAATGAAATCTTCCCTCTTGATCCTCTTCACCAACTTCAGTATCTAAAGGCCAACCATAATCAACACTTACTGGCCCTATAGGTGTATTCACCCTAAGACCCAGGCCAATACTAGACATAAAACCATTCTCAATAATATTAGCGCTATCATTACCCCAAACCTTTCCTATATCAAAAAAGGTAGCTGCCTTAAGGAAATTAGCTAAAGGATAAGTATATTCAATATTTCCTATAAGCATCCTGTCTCCACCTAACGGATCTTCAGTAACTCTATCAATAGGACCTACTTTTCTTTCCCGATAACCACGAACCGTAGACGCACCTCCAGCAAAAAATCTCTCATAAATAGGTATTTTATTAGTATCGCTAAACTCAGAAGCTATACCTCCACGCAACCTTAACTCTATTACCGATTCATTTACAGCAGGAGTGTAAAAACTTACTCGTCCAAAATATTTAATAAAATCCTTATCTCCTAAAAAAGGACCTCCAAAAACTTGAAGAGTATTGCTAGCATAAATGCCTTTTGAAGGAGAGTGAATGCTATCGCGGCTATCATAAGAGATCTGTGCCTCTCCACTACTTAAATCATTACTTCCAACTTCATCAAGAAGTTCTGTGGTTGCTCCACTAACAACATCACTAATCTCAACATTTTCAAATCTATAAGCAACTCCACCCTTCCAGTAATCATTAAACTCTCTACCTAAACGTAACAATCCTCCTTTCACATCCTCTTTGTAAGCATAACCAACATTATCATCTTGATCATGACCTTTTCTGTAACCATCGAATCCAAAAGAAACCGGTTTATCAAATATCCAAGGATTAGTAAAACTCAACTGATAACGTTTAGTCAAGGTTCCCATACTAAGCATTATGCTTAAATCTTGGCCAGCACCAGTAAAAGTAGAAAAATTTCTATAATCAAAATTGCGCTGCCTTACCTCCACAAATCCCATAAATTCATCTATAGAACTATATCCCCCTCCAAAACTAAAATAACCTGTCTTGGCTTCTTTTACATCAACAACTAAATCAACATTATCTGGCTCAGAACCAGGTTCTGTGCCAAACCTTATTTCTTCAAAAAATCCTAAATTATCTAATCTTTCTTTGCTTTTTCTTATCCTCTTACCATCAAATCTCTCTCCAGGATAAACTCTTAATTCTCGACGAATTATTTTATCCTTAGTTTTAATATTTCCTTTAATGTTTATATCCTCAATGTAAGCAATATTATTCTCATTAATTTTATAAGCAATATCTATTTTTCCTGTAGCTGGGTTAAGGAGACTCAAAGGTTCAATCTGAGAAAATATATACCCCCTATCTACATAAGCTTCCCTTATTAACGAAGAATCTAGGTAAACAGCCTGCTCGCTATAAACACTTCCGTTTTCTAGCTTCATTGCTGAATTAACAACATCCTCAGAAATCTCTTTTACTCCCTCTATTGTTATTTTACCAACATAATAACGTTGTCCTTCATCAATGTTTACAATAAGATGAATTCCTTTAGGCAAACGTTCAACATCGATTTTTACTACAGCATCACTAAACCCTTCTAATTTATAAAAATCAGTTATACGCCTTAAGTCATCTTCTAGAACTTTCTTTTTGAAAACTCCACGATTAAAAAGCCAAGCTTTTTTACTCTTCATTAATTTTATAATCCTACGTACTGATATAACTTTATTACCTAAAACTTCTACTTTTCTAACTTTTAAAATCCCTTTCTCATTTATGCTCAATTTTACTGCGACTTCATTCTCATCACCTACAGGAACAATCTCATAGTTAACTTCAGCCTGAGAAAAACCCTTAATATTGTATAGATCCTTTATCTTCCTTACTGCTTCTTTTACCTTATACTCATCAACAAAAGAGCCCTCTTTTATATCAATAGACTCGATAATTTTTACTTTACGAATAAAACGCATTCCTTCAATGGTTATTTTCTTAAGCAAAGGTTTCTCGTCAACTTTAAAAAGAATAACCATGCCTTCCAGAGAATCTTTCTTTTCAGCTTCTACAATTTCAAAAAATCCTGTAGCATAAAGATTTTTGACATCTTCATTTATAATATTTTCATTATAAGGTAAACCAGCTCGAACTTTAATCTTAGAAATAATGGTAGCATCGCTAACAATTGCATTCCCTTCAATATCAATGCGAGATATATTCTCTTGAGAATATGCGGTTAAAGTAAAACAGAAAAGAAGTGAAAATAGAAAGGCTCTTCGTATCATTTTAAATATTATAAAGGTATTATTTCTCAAAGTCAACCCCGTTAGAAATGACCCCGTTTAATCTCTAACGGGGTCAATCCTCCTTTTCTCTAGCTATGTCAACAAACTTAGTATACTCTTTCAAAAAAGTTAATTTAATAGTTCCTACTGGACCATTTCTTTGTTTAGCGATAATAACATCAGCTATTCCTCTATTCTCGTCAGTAGGCTTATAATACTCTTCTCTAAATAAAAGTACAACCACATCTGAATCTTGTTCAATCGCCCCAGACTCTCTTAAATCTGATAATTTAGGACGATGACCTTCTCGTGACTCAACAGCTCTTGATAGCTGGCTAACCGCAACCACCGGAACATTCAATTCCTTAGCCAAAGCTTTTAAACTTTGAGAAATATCTGATATCTCCTGCTGTCGATTATCACCTCGGCGCATACCTCTGATTAACTGTAAATAATCTATAAGAACAAGCTTGATACCATGATGTGCTTTTAGCCTCCTTGCTTTTGATCTTATTTCAAAAATATTCAAAGCTGGCGTATCGTCAATATAAATAGGAGCCTCAGATAATTTTCCAGCAGCATTAGTTAAAATCGGCCATTCTGAAGGAGCAAGAAAACCAGTTCTGACTCGATTGATCTCAACCTTAGCCTGAGCACATAAAAATCGCTGCATAAGCTGCTCTTTAGACATTTCCAAGCTAAAAATAGCTACTGGAATTTTCTCCTCTACAGCTATGTAACCAGCCATAGATGTGACAAAAGCACTCTTCCCCATTGAAGGTCTGCCAGCAGCAATTATTAAATCACCATTTTGCAACCCCGCAGTTTTTAAATCAAAATCTTTAAAACCAGAAGGTATTCCAGTTACTCGTGACTTTTTATGATAAAGAGACTCAATGAGCTCTATACCATCCTTAATAATATCTTTTATATGAACATAGCTACCTTCTACGCGACGGTCACTTATTTCGAAAATAAGCTTTTCAGCTTTATCTAAGATACCACCGACTTCTTCCTGGCCTTTATAAACTAAATCTGCTATTTTATTAGCACTCCCGATTAAAGAACGCAAAATTTCTTTTTCCTTAACAATCCGAGCGTAATGAGAAGCATTGCCAGAAGTAGGAACAAAATCAGCTAAAGTAGTTAAATAAACACTACCCCCAGCTTTCTCAAGCATCCTCTGTTTGCTTAAGGCTTCTGAAACCGTTAAAATATCAACTTTTTTCCGGACATCAAAAAGTGAAATAATACTCTTAAAAATTATCTGATGTTCTCTTTTGTAAAAAGACAAATCATCAATAAATTCAAGAATTTCCGCTATAACTTTTTCATCAATTAACATTGCACCCAGAGTGGCCATCTCTGCTTCAATGTTTTGAGGCGGGATTTTGTCTAAGTGTTTAATGGAGCTATCTGCACTCATTAAGATATGACTATTTTTTCACAACCCAGACACGTAAGGTTGCTTCTATTCCAGCGTCTATATTTACCTTCAAGTTATAAACTCCCAATTTCTTTATTGGCTCGTCTAAAACTAAAGAATCTTTTTCCAATTCTACGCCTTCAGATTGTAAAAGTTTTAAAATCTGAGCTTCGTTAATGGTTCCATAAAGCTCTTCATCCTCTTTGGCTTCAGCGGAAACAGTTAAAGAAATTTTCTCTATTTTTTCTTTTATCTTTGAAAAATCTTGTTTCTTTTTATCTTCTACTTTAGCCCTAACTCTTTTTATTTCTTCAAGCCGTTTAGCGCTTCCTTCTGTAACAACAAGAGCTAAGCCTTGAGGAATAAGACAATTACGGGCATAACCATCCTTAACCTCTACTACGTCCCCTTCTTTACCTAATTTTTTTGAATCCTTAAGAAGAATTATCTTCATCTTTCACCTACAATTGTTTTAGTATTCTTTTGCCTTCTTTAAAACTTTTTTTACACCGATACGCTTAACAAGCACAACTTATCTATTGAGGTTAAATCTTAATTAGCCTCGTTTTTGACGAAAGTTGTATATGCTTGGTATATCCCTATTAAGTAAAAACTCTTCCTGTATATGGAATTAAATTAAGAAATCTTGCCCGTTTAATTTCTCGAGATACCTTTCTCTGATGCTTAGCACAATTACCACTAATGCGCCGAGAAAGAATCTTTCCACGTGAAGATATATAGCGGGTAAGGAGCTCTAGATTTTTATAATCAATATCTAATTCACTCTTACAAAAAGCACACTCCTTCTTAATCCTAACGCCTATCCCCTTCTTAGGAACTCTACTGTTTTTGCCATCTTTTGCTTTCTTTTTATTAAACATCTTAAATCGCCTCTCCTAATTTCTGATCATTGTTCTCTGAATTTAACGCCTCTACCGGTTCTTCCCCTAAGTCTACTTCGCGAGACTCTTGCTTTTGACCTTGAGGCATGAATTGCACGCTTGTAGCTACTACCTCTAAAACACTCCTGTTTTGGCCTTCATTATTTTGCCAAGAACGAGACTGCAATCTTCCTTCAACAAAAACTCCTCTCCCTTTTTGCAAATATTGGTTGCAGGCTTCAGCCATTTGAGCCCAAACAACAACATTAACAAAACAAGTATCCTTTTGCATCTGTCCATCTTTAGATTTAAATGCTCTATTGGAAGCTATCCTTAGAGTAGCTACAGCTGTTCCTTGAGGTGTATATCTTAACTCTGGATCTTTGGTTAAATTGCCTACCAACAATATTTTATTTAAATTGACCATATCCTCCTCCTTAACTAAGCTTGGCTAGTAAGTCCGGGCTTAATCTTATTTTCTTGACTTACTATAAGATCCCTTAAAATCCTTTCTTCTAATCTTATAGTTTCTTTTAGCTCAGGCAACTTTTCTACATCCAAAGTAAAATTAAGAAGCCAATAACAGCCTTTAAAATATTTCTTTTTCTCAGCTCCTCTAGAGCGTAAAAAATAGTAAAATTTTCTTTCCTTAGCCCATATTTTAGAAACTAAAACCTCACCATTTAAATCCTTAATTCGCTTAGAAAACTTATCCAAAATTTCCTCTCTCTCTTGGTCGTCTAGGTCTGGTTTTAAAATAATCATATTCTCGTAATCTCTATTCACTATTATCCTCCTCGTCTATTATATTTTTGCATCGAAAAATCAATTCCTTCATTAACCCATTCCAAGGATGCCGATGCCGCATCCTGGATTGTACTACCTAAAGTTTCTCTCTCTGTTTTAGAAAAATCAGAAAGAACATAATCAGATAGCTCTTGATTTTGTGAGTTGCCAATACCTATTCTCAGCCTATTAATATCTTCACTCCCCAAGACTGACACTATCGAAGTCATACCTCGATGTCCAGCACAAGAACCTCCTGCTCTAAATCTAATTTTACCTAGAGGTAAATCACTATCATCATAAATTATCAAAATATCTGAAAATTTAACTTTGTACTTATTTAAAACTTTTTTTACACATAATCCCGAATTATTCATAAAAGTTCGAGGTTTAATAAAAAAAGTCCAATTTTCAAAATCTTTATTCTTAGTAATATAAGAAGATGTTCTAAAGCTTCTCTTAAACTCTAGATTCTTACTGCTTGCTAAGTTATCAAGAACTTTATAACCAACATTATGCCGATTATTCTTATACTGCTGACCAGGGTTACCTAAACCAAAAATAATTTTCACTTTTTTTCCAATTGCAATTACTCTTTCTTATCTTTTTCTTCTTCCTTAGCAGGCTCTTCACCATCTGCTTCCTTCTTCTCCTTGATAACCTCTGGTTCCGTAGCTCCCTCTTCTTCTATTATAGCTTCTTCCTCAACCTCTTCTACCTTAGCTAAGGCTGTAGCTACAGTTTCTCCGGGATCAGTTACGATTGCTATACCAGTAGGAACAACTAAGTTAGAAACATGCAAAGAATGACCAATTGTTAATTCCGAAATATCTACTTCTACTTTTTCTGGAATATCCAAAGGAAGCCCTTCGACTTCTAGCTCTCTTAAAATCTGCTCCAAAGTTCCATTTTCTTCTTTAACTTGTTTTGCTTCACCTTTAAGAACTATAGGAATATGAACTTTTATTTTCTCCTTTAAAGAAACTTTCAAAAAATCAACATGAATAAGGCTCTCAGTAAGAGGATGAAATTGAACATCCTTAACAAGAACCGGGATAGATTTAGTTTTTTTCTCACCAACTATCTCCATATCAATTACAACACTCTCAGAATAATGTATATCCTGTAAAATCCTTAAACCAACAGTATCAATTGTCAATACGGTATTAATATCCTCACCATACACCACTGCAGGAACATAACCCTGCTTACGTAATTTCTTTACGCCTTCCTTACCTATTACCTCTCTCTTCTCAACTTTAATTTTTATTCTGTCCATTACAACATCTCCCTATTGATCGAAAAGTACACTTATTGACTTCTCAAAATGAATTCTCTTTATTGCTTCAGCAAAAAGACTACCTACGGAAACAACTTTTATTTTCTTAGACTTCTTCTCAGCCGCTAAAGGAATAGAATCGGTAATCATTAAACAATCAATGCAAGATTCATTTATTTTTCCTATAGCATTATTAGATAAAATACCATGAGTAATGGTGGCATATATCTTCTTTGTTCCAGCTTTCTTTAAGGCCTTAGCTGCCTCAACTAAAGAAGAACCAGTAGCAACTATATCATCAACTATAATAGCATTTTTGTCTTTAACTTCTCCTAATATATTCATAACTTCCGTAGCCTCAGGGGTATTCCTTCTTTTGTCAACGATTGCTAATCCAGCCTTAAACCTTTTTGCATAAGCCCGAGCCATCTTTATTCCGCCAACATCAGGAGAAACAACTACTAAATTATCAACCTTTGTCTTTTTGAAATCATCTATTATAGGATTAATCCCATAAAGATGATCTACAGGAATATCAAAAAAACCTTGAATTTGACCAGCGTGCAAATCTAAAGTTAACACTCGATTTGCCCCTGCTCCATATAAAATATTAGCTACTAGCTTAGCAGTAATTGGAACTCTTGGCTGATCTTTTCTGTCTTGTCGAGCATAGCCAAAGTAAGGGATTACTGCAGTTATTCGAGAGGCCGAGGCTCTGCGTAAAGCATCAAGAATAATCAATAGCTCCATTAAATTTTCGTTTACTGGTGTACAAGTAGGTTGAATAATAAAAACATCTTTACCTCTTACATTCTCTTGAATTTTTATTCCAATTTCACCATCGCTAAAACGAGAAACAATTATTTTTCCCAATTTAACTTTTAGGCTCTTGGCAATCTTCTTAGATAATTTTTCATTAGCTGTTCCGCTAAATATTCTTAAGCTATCCATGTCTTACCTTCTTTTTTTCTTTAACACCCTTGCCGGAACACCCACTACTACTGTGTTGGGTTTAACATTTTTAACAACAACACTCCCAGCACCAGTAACTGCCCCTTTACCAACTTTAATTGGAGCTACTAAAATAGTATCTGATCCAATAAAAGCACCTTCCCCAATATCAGTTTTCTGCTTGGACCTACCATCGTAATTAGCAACCACAGTGCCCGCGCCAACATTAACCTTATCAGCTATTCGTGTATCCCCCAAATAACCAAA
>JAGLSH010000002.1 GCA_023135855.1 Candidatus Omnitrophota bacterium | reverse complement strand
TGCGAATAATAGTTTACACTATCACAAAAAAACCCAGACTACAATTATGCAATATGGGCTTCTTATATTCTGGTACCGGCGCCCCTATATACTGGTAAATATTCTACGAATATTGACCAGAGGGCACTCGGCACAAGAAAAATAAAGCCCGAGGTTTCCCTCGGGCGTATTTTTCTAGTTGCGGGGACAAGATTTGAACTTGTGACCTCAAGGTTATGAGCCTTGCGAGCTACCGGACTGCTCTACCCCGCGAGTTTTCTGGTTTGTTAGACGGGACTGCCTTACGGCTTGCCCCGCGAAATTACTATATATGTTAACAACTTATTCTTCTATGTCAATAACTATTTCACCATCTCTGGCTATTCCTAACTCTTCCCGAGCAATCTTTTCATAAAGATACGGATCTTCACCAACCATCTTAAGCTTATCTTCATAATCTTGTATTTCCTCAATTATTGCAGCATTCTCTAAGATAAGTTTCTTGTTGGCATCTCTTAATTTCTTTAGTCTGGCATAATTAGGAAAGTAAATTACCATAACTAAAATAAATAAGAGAAAAGTACCGCCTACTATCCTTACCCACTTATTCTTACTTATACTGAAAAGTTTTTCCACCATAGCGAGCTTTTTTACCTAACTCCTCTTCTATTCTCAATAACTCATTATATTTAGCAACTCTATCTGTCCTTGAAAGCGAACCAGTCTTAATTTGACCACAAGCTTTTCCAACTGCTAAATGAGCAATCGTTGTATCTTCAGTTTCACCGGAACGATGAGAAATTACTGAAGTATACCCTGCCTTACTAGCCATACTGATTGCTTCTAAAGTTTCAGATAAAGTACCAATTTGATTTACCTTAATAAGAATAGAATTAGCTGTCTTATTATCTATTCCCTGCTTTAATTTCTTAGTGTTGGTAACAAATAAATCATCACCAACAATTTGAATTTTCTTACCTAATTTCTTAGTAAGATTAGCCCAGCCTTCCCAATCGTTTTCATCTAGACCATCCTCTATTGAAACTATCGGATACTTCTTAGCCATCCGACTATAAAAATCAATCATATACTTAGAATCTCTCTTTTTACCCTCAAAAATATAGCTTCCATTCTTATAGAATGAACTTGCAGCTGGATCAAGAGCAAGAGCCACTTCCTTACCTGGCTTATAACCAGCAGCTTTAATTGCCTGGATTATAAGTTCAAGAGCTTCTTCATTGCTTTTTAAGTTAGGAGCAAATCCACCTTCATCACCTACTGAAGTTGAAAGTTTTTTCTTCTTTAAAATTGCTGCTAGATTATGGAAAATTTCTACTGCAGCTTGAATAGCTCTACTAAATTTACTAAAGCCCAAAGGAGCAATCATAAACTCTTGAATATCTAAATTATTATCAGCATGCATTCCTCCATTCAGAATATTCATTAATGGAATAGGCAAGAGATTAGCCTTTGCTCCGCCTAAATACTTATAAAGAGGTACTCCTTTTGAATTAGCTGCTGCTTTTGCTAAAGCCAAAGATACTCCAAGTATCGCATTAGCTCCTAATTTAGCCTTGTTAGCTGTTCCATCAAGGGCAAGAAGCAACTTATCAATTTTACGAAAATCTGCATCTTTATCTTTAATCTTAGGTGCGATTATTTTATTAACATTGCTTACTGCTTTTAAAACTCCTTTCCCCAAAAACCTGTCCTTATCCTTATCGCGAAGCTCTAAAGCTTCGAACTCCCCGGTTGATGCACCTGAAGGAACTATTGCCCTACCAAAAGCACCATTGCTTAATGTTATATCTACTTCTACAGTAGGGTTTCCTCTAGAATCAATTACTTCTCTTGCCTTTACTGATTTAATCTTAGACATAAAAACCTCCTCAATAATCCGCATTAAACGGAAAGTTAATACTTCAAGCTTCCGTCGCCCTAAGTATATTATTTAGTTTATAATTACTCTGCTTTCTGTTCTTGGGTTTCATCTGGTCGTTGATAACGACCTACTATCTTAGTTTCAGCAACAATATGCCCTTGCATAGCCTCAATTACATCCTTCTTAGACGCTCCTTCTTCTAAAGCAAGGTTAGCACTTAAAGCGTAGAGCTTGAAAAAATAGCGGTGGGGCTTACCCAGCGGTGGACAAGGCCCTTGATAACCCACTTTACCAAAATCATTTGTACCTTCAGTAATAGCCAATTCAGCTAATTCTTCTTTAGAAATACCTTCTTTTAAGCTGATTACCTCCAGAGGTATATTAAAAGCTACCCAATGAACCCAAATCTTAAAAGAAGAATCGGAATCATCACAAATAAGAACAAAGCTTTTAGCATTCTTAGGAATATCACTCCAACTAAGTGACGGAGAAAAATCCTGAGCATCGCAAGTGTAGCGATCAGGGATATATCCCTTATTCTCAAAAGCATCACTTTGAAGATCAAGAGCAAAAGCTGTGTGTGATATAAAAACAATAAGTAAAAATAATATAATTTTGTACATTTAAATCTCCTTAAGCTAAATAAGCTTATTTTTAAAAACCTGCTTTATTTTACTCTTATCCACAGTTAAAGCAAATCTAATAAACTCTTCTCCATGTTTTCCAAAACCTACTCCCGGAGTAGCAATAATATTCTTCTCACTAATTAAATACTTACTAAAGTCTAATGAAGATTTAAAATCTGCAGGAATTCTGGTCCAAACATAAAAGGTAGAATCAGCATAAATATTATTAAAACCGGATTTCCTTAAGCTATCAACAAAATAATCTCTTCTATCCTTTATTGTTTTTCGTAATTTGCTTACGTAATCAGCCTCTTTTTCTAAAGCCCAAATAGCAGCTTCTTGGATTGCTCCAAAAATTCCCGAATCAATATTTGCTTTTACCTTTAATAAAGACTTAATAAGATCTTGATTGCCACAAGCCCAGCCAACTCTTAAACCAGTCACACAAAAAGTTTTAGATAAAGAATGAAACTCTACAGCCACTTCCTTAGCTCCTTTAACCTCTAAGATGCTATGCGGTTTCTGGTCGTAGTAAACTTCAGAATAAGCATTATCATAAGCAAGAATAATTCCATATTTTGAACAAAACTTAACTAAATCTTTTAAAAAACTAAGTGGTGCTAAGGATGTCGTAGGATTATTCGGATAATTTAGGTAAATTAACTTTGCTTTATTACATACATTCACCGGAATTTTTGAAAGATCAGGCAAAAAGTCGTTTTTCTCCAAAAGCCCAATTTCATGAACTTTTGCTCCAGCAAAAAAAGCTGCTCCTCTATAGCCAGGATAACCTGGAGAAGGAATAATAACATATTCACCCCTGTTTACTACCCCTAAAGGAAAATGAACAAGCCCTTCTTTAGAACCAATTAAAGGTAAAATTTCTTTATCTTCATCTAGAGAAACTGTAAATCTCTTTTTAAACCATTTCTTAATAGCTTTACGAAACTTATCCTTACCCTGATCAAGAGCATACTTTTGGTTCTCTTTTATCCCAGAAGCAGCTGCCAAAATTTTTAACATCCCTAAGGGCGCCCCTATATCAGGATCACCAATACTAAGATCAATAAACTTAACTTTCTTTCTTCTAAGTTCACTCTTCTGCCGATCAATTTCAGCAAATAAATACGGAGGTAAGCGTTTCAACCTGTCTGACAATTCCCACATCTTTTTAATCTCCTATTGTTAAACCTTAGCCGAATAAAACATCTTCCATTGAATAAAAACCAGCATTTTTACTAGCAATCCATTCAGTAGCTAAGAGAGCTCCTTGAGCAAAAATGTCTCGAGTCTTAGCATTATGGCTTAACTCTAATTTATCTACACCACTCTCAAAAACTACTTTGTGATCTCCAATAATCTCATCATATCTATCAGCTTTAATATCTTCTATTTTTATATTAAATCCTTGTTGATTAATAATTTCAGCTATTCTTTTAGCCGTACCTGACGGTGAATCCTTCTTATGAATATGATGGGCTTCTTGGATGCCAACCTTATAATCTTTTAAAGTACCAGCAGCTATTTTCAACAACCTGAAAAGAAGATTTACTCCTACACTCATATTAGGAGATAAAATAATCGGTATGTTCTTGGCAGCTTCTTTTATTTTATTCTGAGCAACCTTATCTAGACCAGTAGTACCAATAACCATACATTTATTAAACTTAACTGCATAATCTAGGTATTCTAAAGTAGCTAAAGGAGCACTAAAATCAATTAAACAATCACAAGTTTTAATGCTATTGAGATCAGCACTAATTTCAACCTTATCAATAGTTTTATTGACATCGGGATGATCTTCATCTTCTAGGCCAAAAACAATTTCTAAATTTTTAAGATCAGCAGCCAAAGCAATAATCCTCTTACCCATCTTTCCACTTGCCCCGCTTATACCAACTTTAATCATCAATCCTCCTAAATCAATTTATATTTTTCAAGCATTATCTTTAGCTTATCTAAATTAACTGCACTCATTTTACAAAGAGGTAATCTCATATTAAGCTCAATCATTCCCATTAATCCTAAAGCAGTCTTCACCGGTATTGGATTAGTTTCAATAAAAAGTGTCTTAATCATCTCATAAAGGTATAACTGTAAACGTCTAGCTTCTGCTAAATTGCCTTCTAGAAAACTAGCAACTAAATCATGGGTTTCTTTGGGAGCAATATTGGCCACTACTGAGACCACTCCAGATGCGCCAACAGAAAGTATCGGTAAATTGACTTCATCACTTCCCGAGAGCAACAAAAACTTATCATCAACTAAAGTCATAATCTTAGTAATTTGATCTAGGGCGCCACTAGCTTCTTTTATACCAACAATATTTGCACAATCTTTATAAAGTCTAGCTACGGTCTCAGGCAATATATTGCTTCCAGTTCGAGAGGGAACATTGTAAATAATAATCGGAATATTTACTGACTCAGCTATTTTCTTAAAATGCTGATAAAGACCTTCTTGAGTAGGCTTATTGTAATAAGGAGTAATAACTAAAGAATAATCAGCCCCTACTTCCGCAGCATAACTAGCTAACTCAAGAGCTTCTTGGGTCGAGTTAGAACCACATCCGGCTAAGACCGGCACTCTTTTATTCACATAACTAGATGCTAATTCAATTATCTTTCTGTGTTCAGGATGAGTTAAGGTCGCACTTTCACCAGTAGTACCACAAACCAAGATACCATCTGTACCCTTATCGATATGCCAATCAATTAGCTCCTTAAGCTTATCATCTTTTATCTGTCCTTGGCTATCAAATGGCGTAATTAAAGCTACTATGCTTCCCTTCAACATACTTCCCCCTTTTATATTTTCCTATTTTAATATTAAATTATAAATTTCTCTTATTTTTTTGTTCTTTCTTCTAAAAGCATTAAAGGGTACCAACGATCACCAGAGCAAATCCATATACCCTTATCAATTTTATTACCCTTATCATCTTTTGCTTTGCCGGTTGAATAAAAAATCATTCCTTCTGTTGGCTCAGTCGGCACTTCATCTAAAGGCTTAAGAATTAACTCGCTAACATTAAGAGCTTTATACACCCCATGAGGCGAAGGATAATAGGTAGTTACAGTTAAATTCTCGCCGATTGCAGGTTTTGTCGTGCTAACAATAAAAGCAAAAAGAACAAAAAGGCCTAAAACTATTGGAACTAAGACTTTTCTTTTTCTCATACTCCTACCCCTCCTTAATCACTCCCTTATAAATTAAACAAGCTTTCCCCTCTAACCAAACATTATCTATCTCTGCCTTATCATCTCCGCCGAAGGCGGATCCGCCCTTGGCGGAAAAAGTAACTTTTAGAATATCTTTACTCTTAGTCGTAACAAGCATTGAAATTGATTGCTTCTTTTTAAGTTTAGGATTAAGCTTAAACCAAGAAATCATTGCTGATGCTAATGACCCTGTGCCACAAGCTAAAGTTTCAGCTTCTACTCCTCTCTCATAAGTTCTTATTGAAAGAGAATTATTACTCTTTATCTCTACAAAATTAACATTAGTGCCAGCCGGTTTAAACTGTTTATGGAATCGCACCTCTCTGCCTATTTTATCTATATCAATTTTATCTAAGCCCTGAACAAAAATAACTGTATGAGGTACACCAGTATTAATAAAGTTTACCTTTATTTTACGCCCTGAAATATTAAGTGATAAATCCATTTTTAGGCCTACAGGAGTAGAAGTTTTTAACTTTACTAATCTGTCATTGCTCTTACCTCCAACTTTAGCCTCAATAATCCCAGCTTTAGTTTCAAATTTTACATTCTTTTTCTTCTTAGTCAAATAGGCCCAAAGCCCTATGCAACGAGCTCCATTGCCGCACATCTCAGCTTCTGAACCATCAGCATTAAAAATCCTCATCTTAAAGTCTGCTTTTTTTGAAGCCTCAATTACCAATACTCCATCAGCACCAATACCTAGCTTGCGAGAGCAATATTTGCTTGCAAACTTCTTATAAAAACTACTACTAATTTTATTCTTTCGATTGATATTATCAAGAAGAATAAAATCATTACCGGAAGCTTGTAATTTATAAAATTCTTGTTTTTTCATAATTCTATCTAAATAACAATTTCGCCTTTAATTAAATCTTGATAATTTTCTCTCTTCCTGATCAGATAAGCTTTTTTGTTCTTTACTAATACTTCAGCTACTCTAGGACGAGAATTATAGTTAGAACTCATGCTAAAGCCATAAGCTCCAGCTCCTAGAACTGCGATTAAACCATCGGATTTAACGCTTATTTTTCTTTCCTTGCCTAAAAAATCACCGCTTTCACAAACCGGACCAACTACATCAGCGCTTTTTATGGCTTTTTTGCTTCCAGCCTTAGCTAGAGAAATAATTTTATGATAAGCACTATAGAGAGACGGCCGAGATAAATCATTCATAGCCGCATCAACAATAATAAAATTCTTTTGATCAGTCTCTTTTAAATAAATAACCTTAGTTACTAAAATTCCAGCATTACCAACAATAAATCTTCCAGGTTCTAAAACAATTTTCAATCCTGACTCCTTAAGTAAAGGTAGGACTTTCTTGGCAAATTCTTTAGCAGTCTGAGGCTTCTCATTATCATAGACTATACCTAATCCTCCGCCAATATTAAGATACTCTAATTTTACTCCTCTTCTTTTTAATTCTCTTATAACTCTATTAGCTTTCTTGAAAGTCTTTACAAAGGGTTCTCCTTTAGTAATTTGTGAGCCAATATGCATATGAATTCCAACAATACTTAGATTTGAATATTTAGCGCGAGAAGCAAAAATAGACTTTACTGTTTCTTCATCCATGCCAAACTTTGTTTCCTTCTTGCCAGTAGTAATATAGGCATGAGTCCCTGGCTTAACATCAGGATTGAAACGCAAAGCTACTTTAGTTTTTTTCTTCAACTCTTTGGAAATTTTATTAACTCTTTCCAGCTCCGGCAAAGACTCTATGTTAAACATTAATATTCCATATTTTACAGCATCTCTTATCTCGATATCAGTTTTACCTACTGAAGCATATACTATTTTTTTAGCTGAACATTTTACCTTTTTAGCCCGATAAAGCTCTCCTCCAGAGACAATATCCAAGCCTGAGCCTTGAGAAATAAGTAACTTTAACAGTGAAAGATTAGAATTAGCCTTAACTGAATAACAAATCAATGGCTTTAGCGTTGAAAAAGCATTCTTTAATTTTGAAAAATGGCCAAGAATAGTTTTAGCACTGTAAACATACAAAGGGGTGTCAAACTTAGAAGCTAAATCCTTAACTTTCAAATTTTCACAATATAGATTACCTTTCTTAAAGTTAAAATAATGCATTTTAATTTACTTAAACCTAGGGGATTTTACAGAAGTAGTTTTCTTAGGTGCTGAAAAAGACTTCTTTGACGACACAGCATACTTAGGATTCATTATTTTTCTTATGTCCTTATGGGTTAGCTTACAATTGAATTTACTCAAAGTCTTATCAGACATATCTTTTATTTTAATTCCTTCATCCTCAGAATAACGAATAAGCTTACCAACAACTTCATGAGCTCGACTAAAAGCAACGCCTTGATAGACTAAAAATTCCACCAATTCAGTAGCATAAAGCTCTTCATCTTTTAAAGCATCTTCCAAGCGTTTCCGATTAAGCTCTATCTTGCCGATAAGGTCAACAGTAATCTTTAATTCATCTTTAATTGTCTCAACTGAAGAGAAAAGCGGTTCTTTATCTAATTGCATATCCCGATTATAAGTTAAAGGCAATCCTTTCATCGTAACAAGAATCGACATTAAATTTCCATAAATTTTACCGGTATTTCCACGAACTAATTCTAGGAAATCAGGATTTTTCTTATGAGGCATCAAAGATGAACCAGTACAAAATTCTTCCGGCAAATCAAAAAATCCAAACTCTTTAGTAGAGAAAAGAATAAAATCTTCAGCCATACGGGAAAGATGCATCTGTATAATAGATAAAATATTTAAAAATTCAATAACAAAATCTCGGCTAGCAACATTATCCAAAGGATTTCTTACTGCTAAAGATTTTGAGCTTAAAGACATGGCCTTAGTTTTCTCTAAAAACTTTCTTAAAGCTTCACTATAGGCAGCTCGAGGAATAGCACTTCCGGCTAAAGCTCCAGAACCAATATATATCGATGATTTCTTCAAAAAAACATCTAGGCGTTCGAAGTCTCTCTCAAACATGCAAAAGTAAGCCCCAGTATAGCTCAAGAAAGATACTACCTGAGCTCTCTGAGTATGAGTATATCCAGGAATATAACAATCACGATAACGATTACCAAAATGATTTAAAGAAGATAAAATTACATTAAGAAGGCTAATAACATATATGCCCTCTTTATAACAATACCACTTCTCATCAAAAACTACCTGATCATTCCTTGATCTTAAGGTATGAAGTTTCTCGGACAATTTACCAACCTTTTTCTCTACTCTATCTTGTATATCACTATGGATATCTTCGGCATTCATATTAGGTTTAAATTTCTCTTCCCGCACCTCTGTGAAAATTTCATTTAAAGCTATAGTTAATTCTTTAGCCTCAATAACGGTTAGCAAGCCAGATTCTTTAAGGGCACTAACGTGTATAATGGAATGATAAATATCATATTCAGCTAATCTATAATCATATTGAATAGACTTCTGAAATTGAAAAAAGTCTTTATCGATTTCTTTTTTAAATCTTCCACCCCAAAGCTTCTTAACCATATTACACCTCTGTTATTACCCGATAAAAGGTTGACTCCAAATATTTATAAACCCTTGGGCACAGTTCCGATCGAACTTATCACCCTCTCCATAAGTAGCTAATTCTTTCTTGTACAAAGAAAAAGATGAATTCCTCTTAGCAATAATAATATTACCTTTGCATAGTTTAAGAGTAATTTTACCACTCACCTTTTTTTGAGTTCCTTCTACGAAATTATCTAAAGATTCTTTTAAAGCGCTAAACCAAAGTCCTTGGTAAACCAACTGAGAATATTTTAAAGCTACTAACTCTTTAAAATATAAAGTCTCCTTATCTAAAACTAAACTTTCTAATTCCTTATGAGCAGTATGTAAAATCCAAGCTGCTGGAGCTTCATAAATTTCTCGGGACTTTATACCAACTACCCTATCTTCTATTAAATCAGTCCGGCCAATACAATGCTTACCACCAATTTTATTTAATTTCCCAATCAAAGCAACTAGATCTAAGGCCTTATTATTTAATTTGATTGGCTTTCCTTTTTTAAATTCAATAGTTATATATTGAGGCTTTGAAGGCGCTTTGCTTAAACTCTGAGTAAGAACAAAAGCATCCTCTGTGGGTTCATTATTTAAATCTTCTAAAATTCCAGCCTCAATACTTACTCCCCAAATATTCTGATCAATGCTATAAATCTTCTTCTTGGTAACTGTTATTGGAATTTTATGTTTCTTAGCGTAAGCAATTTCAGTTTCCCGAGAAGTTAACTCCCATTCGCGCAAAGGAGCAACAATTTTTAATTTAGAATTTAAGGACTTCACACCTACTTCAATCCTTACCTGATCATTACCCTTAGCAGTACAACCATGGCTAACAAATGACGCACCTTCTTTATTAGCTACTTCAACTAAATGCTTAGCAATCAACGGCCGGCCTAGAGCAGTATTAAGAAGATACTTACCCTGATAAAGAGCCCCAGCTTTTAAAGCAGGAAGAATATACTCATTGGCAAACTCTTTCTTTAAGTCTTTGATGTAAAGCTTTACACCCTTAAACTTTGCCACTTTTTTCATTAATTCTGCCGGAGAAAATTCACTTCCTAAATCAGCTGAAAAACAAACAACTTCAAAACCCCTGTCTTTAAGCCATTTTAGACAGCAGGAAGTATCCAATCCACCAGAATAAGCTAAAACTAATTTTTTTTTCATTTTTCTACTTTTTTAAAATATATGCCAGAATCGCTTTTGCTGTATATAACCGATTCTCAGCTTGTTGAAAAACAACTGAACTCTTACCATCTATAACTGAAGAGGTAATCTCCTCTCCCCTATGAGCTGGAAGACAATGCATTACAATAGCATCTTCCTTTGCCTTGCTTAAGATTTTATCATCAATTCGAAAATTTTTAAAAGCTTTTTTTCGTTTCCCCTTTTCTTTCTCCTCACCCATAGAAGTCCAAACATCGGTATATAAAACATCTGCATCTTCTACTGCCTTTAAAACCAAATCAGTGATTTTAATTTTAGCTCCGGAAATCCTATGATAACTCTTAACTTCATCTAAAATGCTTCTATAGGGTCGATAACCCTTAGGAATAGCCAAATGCAAATTTCCGCCTAAAATAGAAAAAGCATAAATTAAAGAATTGCAAACATTATTGCCATCACCAATGTAAGCTACTTTTAGCTTCTTTAGATTTCCCTTTATTTCCCGAATCGTCAGTATATCAGCTAAAGCCTGTGAAGGATGAGTAAGATCACTCAAAGCGTTTACTACTGGGATCGAAGAAATCTCAGAAAATTTCATAATATTACCATGAGAAAAGGTTCTTACTACTACCACATCTAAATACATTGAAAGCGTCCGGGCAACATCAGCAATTTCTTCACGCTGACCAAGCTTCACCTCTTGTGGTGAATAATAAATTACTTTTGCACCTAATTGCTGAGCTCCGAGATAAAAGGCAGTCTTGGTCCTCAAAGATGCTTTTTCAAAAAGCAAACCTACAGATTTTCCCTCAAGAGCACTCTTAGATATTTTAGGGTCCTTCTTCATCTGAGCAGCTAAATCTAGCATCTCATTTATTTCTTGAGAAGAAAAATATTTTAAAGAAACAAAATGACTCATTGTAAAATCCTCTATTTAACCTTGAATTTACTTAAAACTTCTTCTAAAATTTTCAACCCTTTATCTAATTCAAGCCTAGTAACATTTAAAGCTGGCATAATCCGCAATACTTTTTTATGAGTAGAATTTATTAATAGCTTCTTCTTCAAGCACTCTAGAAATATTGGATAAGAATCAATCTTAAGCTCTAAGCCAACCATAAGCCCTATGCCGCGAACTTCTTTAATAAAAGAAAATTTATTCCTAAGATCATAAAGACGTTTCAATAGATAGCTCCCTTTCTCTTGAGCATTTTCAATAAGCTTATCCTCTTCAATAATCTTAAATACTTGGTAAGATACTTTACTTACTAAAGGAGAACCACCAAAAGTTGAAGCATGCATGCCTGGTTTTATTAAATCAGCTATTTTTTTATTAATCACTAAAGCTGATATCGGCACTCCAGCACCTAAACCTTTAGATAAAATTAATATATCAGGAATTAAATGGTAATGCTGACAACAAAATAACTTAGCAGTCCGGCCCATTCCAGTCTGAACTTCATCAATAATAACAAGAATCTTCTTTTTCTTACAAAAATCTTTTAATTTACGAATATATTCTTTACTAGCAATATTTACTCCGCCTTCTCCTTGAATTAATTCTAAAATTACCGCTACAGTTTTTGGAGTAACTTGCTTTTTAAAGCTCTCAAAATCATTAAACTTGGCAGCTTTAAATCCTGGTAAAACCGGTTTAAAAGGCTTCTTATAAGCTTCTTGAGCAGTTGCCGAAAGTGCTCCAAATGTCCGACCATGAAAAGAGTTCTTCATCGAAATTATCTCATACTTCTTGCCCTTACCAAAAAGTCGACTAAATTTGATTGCTCCTTCTACAGCTTCAGCTCCAGAATTAGCAAAGAAGACCTTAGATGGAAAACTCTTCTTAACAATTTCTTCAGCTAATAAAGCTTGTTCCTCAAAATAAAGATTATTGGGAAGATGAATTAACTTCTTAGCTTGCTTACTCATAGCTTCAACTACTTTTGAATGGGCATGTCCCAGTATTGAAACCCCCCAACCGGGAAAAAGATCCAAATACTTATTTCCTGCCTGATCCCAAAGCCAACTTCCTTTGCCTTTAACAAATACCGGGCCACAACGAGTATAAGTATTTAAACTATATTCTTTAAATAACTTTTTTGTATTCATTTTTTAACCTTTAATTATTTTATAATTTCTGTACCAATACCCTTATCAGTAAAAATTTCTAATAAAAGAGCATGAGGTATCTTAGCATCAACTATATGAGCTTTACCAGCTCCATCGCTAATTGCTGAAGCAGCGGCCCTTACTTTAGGAATCATTCCTTCATCAATGCTTTTATGATCAATTAATTCCTCAATTTCTTCAGCAGTCATTGTAGAAATTAAAGATTCTTTATCTTTAGAGTCTCGCATTACTCCTAAAACATTAGTAAGCAAGACTAATTTCTCAGCCTTAAGTTGAGAGGCCAGAAAAAATGCAACTTCATCAGCATTAATATTATAAGCTAATCCTTCACTTGAAAAACCCATCGGACAAACTACCGGAATACTCTCTTCTAAAGCTTCCAATAAATTTTTCTGGTTAAAACCAATTACCTTACCTACTAGCCCTAAATCGATATCACTTTCTTTTTTAACTACCTTTAAGAGTTTACTCTTCCCCTCAAATTTAGAAGCTTTAACGCCGTGGCTGTTAATTTCTTCGACAATTAAATCATTCAGTTTATTAAGTTCACTCTCAACAACTTCTAAAGTATCTTTATCAGTAACTCTCATGCCATCTACAAACTTAGTTACAATTCTACGTTCTCTTAGAACTTCGGTAATATTAGGCCCTCCACCATGAACAATAATCGGCCTTATCCCAGCAAATCTTAAAAAAGCAATATCTTCAAGAACGCACTTACGGACCCTCTCCTCGCCTAAAATAGAACCACCATATTTAATAACAAATATCTTTTTATGAAAGTTCTTTATATAAGGCAGGGCCTCAATTAAAACATCAGCTTTTCTTATCGCTTCTTGTACCATTTTTCCTCCAATAAGCACGTCACTTATGGACGCCCGCTAAAGGCGGGAGGAACATAAGTGACAAGTGCAAATTGTCCTGACAAAGTCAGGACTTAGCTATATTTAGCATTAATCCGAACATATTCGGGAGTTAAATCACAAGTATAAACTATACTTTTTGATTTACCTTTTTTTAAATCTATAGTTATTTTCACTTCCTTTTTAGCTAAAGACGTAGATTCGATAGAAATATCTTCACCAACCTTAATTCCAACTTGGCCAAGACTTGATATAACCCTACCCCAATTAGCATTAGCTCCATAAAGAGCAGATTTAAAAAGCGGTGAATTAGCTAAAGACATTCCGGCTTGTTTAGCTTCAAGTTTGCTCCTAGCACCTTTTATCTCTATCTCAACAAACTTGCTTGCCCCTTCACCATCTTTAACAATCATCTTGGCAAGCTCAGTACAAACTTTTTTTAATTTCTGACTAAACTCTTTTATCTGGCTCTTACTTTTTAAAACAACTTTTTTGCTAGTTGCAACTAATACCGTATCGTTAGTACTCATACAACCATCTACGCTAATAGAATTGAAACTTGCCTCTACTGCTTCTTTAACTATTTTCTTAAATGAGCCCTGGGACATGTCAACGTCAGTAATTATAAAACCTAACATCGTAGCCATATTAGGACAAATCATCCCTGCCCCCTTAGCAAAACCTAATATAGAAGCTTTACCAACTCCTGCTTCAGCTATTTTTGCCGAACTATCAGTAGTAAGAATACTTTTAGAAAAATTACCAGAATTATTCTCTAACTTTTTTATTAAATTCCCCAAACTTTTTATAATCTTATCTTTAGGTAATTTTTTACCAATAATACCTGTAGATGTGAAAAGTATATTTGAAATCTTTACTCCCAACTTTTTTGCTAATTTTAAAGCGATATCTTCAGTATCCACTAATCCGCTCTTATGAGAGTAACAATTAGCATTACCGCTATTTACTAAAATTGCTTTTATTGAGTTATTAATATTCTTTTTACAAAAAGTAACTGAATAAGCCGGATTAACATTAGTAGTAAATAAACCTATAACTTTGCAAGGTTCTTGGGCATAAATTAAACCTAAGTCTAATTTTTTCTTCTTTATTCCACAATGTATTCCTGAAAGCAAAAATCCTTTTGGTATACTCATTTTAATCCTATGGCCTCATCCCAACCTAACATTATATTCATGTTTTGGACCGCTGCACCAGCTGCACCCTTAATAAGATTATCAAGGCAAGAGACCAAAACTATTTCTTTACCATCAACATTTACAGCAAAACCAATATCACAAAAATTCGTACCTACCACATCTCCTAATTTCGGCAAATCTTCTTTTATTCGTATAAACGGAGAATCTTGATAGTATTTTTTATAAATATCACTAATCTCATCCTTGCTAACCTTTTTGTTAGAATTAAGACAAATTGTAGAATATATTCCAGCAGCCATCCCAGCAACATGAGGAATAAAAGAAAGATCAATATTCTCTCCACTAGCATCTTTTAAAATACTTAAAATCTCTGGTGTATGTTGATGAACAAAAGGCTTGTAGGCCCAAAAATTATTCGCAACATCCATACTCCTCAATTTGGCAGCAGTTTTGCGGCCAGCTCCGCTAATTGCTGATTTAGAATCAACTACTACCTTGCCATTTATTAATCCTTCTTTAACTAAAGGAAAAAGAGCTAAAATAATTGAAGTAGGATAACAACCGGGATTAGCCACTAAATTACTCTTAGCAATCTGCTTATGGTAAATTTCAGCTAACCCATAAACTCCCTTTGCTAAATTGCCTTGATCTTTATGAGCAGTATTATAATACTCCTGGTATAAACTAGTATCTTTAAGCCGATAATCTGCAGAAAGATCGACTACTTTTTTGCCAGCTGCAAGTAAACTAGGAGCAAACTCCATAGAAACTGTATGGGGCAAAGAAAGAAAGAAAAAATCACTCTTGGTAATAGCCTCACTTATATCAAGAGGCTCACAAATAGTTTCAGTCTTACCGGTAAAATTAGGCAATAATGTTTTATAGGCAACCGGCTCAGGTGTTTGTGAAGCTAAATAGGTAATCTCTACCTGAGGGTGACCAAGTAAAATCTCAACTAATTTTTCTCCAGTAAATCCAGTAGCCCCTAATACTGCTACTTTTACCCTGTTAAAAATATCACCTTGACTATCTGATTGAACAAAATTTCTAACGGGGTTTATTCCTTTAGACACACTTTCTCCTATATATTATATACTTATAATAGCCATTAAAATGTAAGCTTATATTAAACTAAAATGGGCTTTCAGTCAATACAATTTAGAATTAGATCTTTGCTGACCTAGATTTTATAATTCTGAGGGTGTTAATTCTAAAATATCGCCAATTTCCAAGGTTTTATTAGAAGTCTTAAAAGCAGGCAGTTCTATGGCTATAAAAGAAAAAGTAGAAAAAACTACCCTTTTTGGTTTTAACTCCTGATAAATCTCTTTTACTTGCATTTTTTGATTCAAAAATACTACTTCTATAGGAAAACGCATAAAAAAAGTATGAATGGAAGGAGTATGATAAAAAACAAGAGCTTCTTCTTTATCGATACTCTCCCTGAACATAAGCCCTTTAAGGCGTAGAAAAAAATTATTAGCTATCGAAACCTTTGAAGCAATTAAACAATTCTTACTCTTATTAAAAAGATTATAAACTATTCTTTTCTTAAGCATTGACTTACCTCCTCAGGAATAGCTTGTGGCGCAAAATTACTATTAATGCAAACCAATTGAGTATTAGCTTTAACTAAAATTTGGTCTCCTCTGTTTATAGTCTGAGTAAATTCTAAGGTTGCATTTTTTATTCTACTTATCAAAGCTGTTATAATCAAAGTATCAGCATAGCGAGCCGGAGCCTTATATTCAATCTCAACTTTTCTAACTGCAAAGAGAATTCCCTCACCTGCTAATTTACTAATATCTACACCGGCCTCTTTAAGTAATTCTGTTCTAGATTCTTCAAGGTATTTAAGATAATTAGCGTAATAGACTACACCGCCAGCATCAGTATCATGATAGTATATTTTCTTCTCCATTCTTCTCTCCTTGCTTATTATAAAAAAGATTATTTTAAATTACACATTTTTAAAAGGAATTTAAAAATTCCTGCATATCTTTAGGCAAATTTAATTCTAAATTGATTTTTTGTTTGCTTATTGGATGAATAAAATTTAAATAAAAAGCATGAAGCCCTAAGCGCTTGAATTTGACCTTAAAATCACGTCGAAAAGCATATTTGTCTTCCCCTAATATAGGATGGTCAATCTTTGCTAATTGTATTCTTAATTGATTAGTCCTACCGGTTACCGGGGATAATTCTAATATACTCCAATTTGGAAAATCTTTTAGAACCCTATAAAAAGTCTTTGCATACTTACTCTTCTCAGCAAAGATTTTACCTTCTCGGTCAATAATTTTTCCTTCCCAAACTCCTTTTCGTTTTTTAAGATTCCCCTTAACGAAAGCAATATACTTCTTTTTAATCTCCCGGCTTCTAAATTGATCAGTAATCTTTCTTTGAATCTCTGGACTCCTAGCATAAACTACCAAACCAGTAGTTTCGCGATCTAGACGATGACAGGGAAAAACTTTGCTTCCTACTCTTTGTTGAAGCAATGAAGTCAAAGTATGCTTAGCCTCTTTTTTAGAAGCCTGAATTAAAACTTTAGCTATCTTATTAACTACAATTAGATAGTCATCATCAAACACAATTTCAAATGGCTCTTTCATTATCTCTTTATCCTGTAATTAAAATTAACTCTCAACGGCTTCTTAATTACTAACAAAACTCCTAAGAAACCTCCGATAGAATTTGCCAATATATCACCAAACTCAAAGCTCCTATAGGGCAAAAAATAGTGTACCATTTCAAGAACTAATCCCAAACAAAAAACATACACAAAGCTATATTTTCTAGAATTACCTATCTTTTTACGCGAAAAAGTATTTACAATTAGAAAAGCTAATAAAAAATAAATTAAACCATGAATTATTTTATCTTGAAAGGAAAATAATAATTGTGGCGGGAACCTAACAGGCAACAAAGCAACGACAACAATAAAAAAAGAATAAATATAAGTAGTATACCAAGAAAAAAGATAACGCATTAATTTTAGAGGAGAGTTACATCTGCCACCATTTCTGGGTCAACTCTTGACGGTGATATTTAAAAATATAATTGTAAATATCTTCTTTATGAGCATCAGGGATACGTAGGAATCGGATTCCTATTTCTCTTCTATCTGGATAATCTTTCTGCCATATTACTCGACCTGAAAATTCTAATACATTATCATCAGCTAAGGTAAGATGGAAATTGCTTAAATCTTCTGATAAAAACTGTAAGGTTCTATCTAAGATAACCTTTAGACCATTCATGCTTATATCTTTGACTATCCCTTTAACAGCTACCGGAATTTTACTTTGAATAAACTTCAAAGGAAAAGCAACATGAAATCTCATAAATCCTCTTTTCTCATCCATAACAACTTCTGTCCTCCTCTACCCTATTCCTCTTCTCTTTAATGCTTCCTCTATCTTTAATTTTAATATTTCTATTTGGACTGGCTTAACAATATAATCTTCATTATACAAACCAGCAGCTTTTATTTTTGACTCAATATCACCTTTAGCCGTAAGCATTATTACCGGTATGGATAAAATCCCTTTAGTTTTTTTAATCTTGTCTAAAACCTCAAAACCATCCATTTTAGGCATCATAATATCTAGGAGAATAATATTTATATCAGTTGAAGCAGCAATAGCTAAACCATCTTTACCAGTAGTAGCTGTAATGACCTCATAATTTCCAACTAATTCTAAATTAGCCTTTATGAAAAAGGTCAAATCCTCTTCATCGTCAATAATTAATACCTTTATTTTATCCATATCACTCCTTCCCCTTTTGATAATACCACCGGTTGTAAGTATGTCAAGAAAGGGGTTTTACACCTTTAAAATAGGTAAAACGATTTTAACTGTAGCCCCTTTATTAAGCTCACTATCAATAAACAAAACACCATGATTGTTTTCAACAATTGTCTTAGACATTGCCAACCCCAAGCCAGTGCCTTTCTTATCTCTTTTAGTAGTAAAAAATGGTTCGAAAAGTCTAGTGAGGTTCTCTTTAGCTATACCCTCTCCGGTATCAACCACTTCAATCACACAAACTCTTCCGCTTATCGAAAATTCCTCTCCAGAAGCCTTATAAGTTTTTACCTTTATATCGCCCCCCTTAGGCATAGCATCAATAGCATTTACAAATACATTAAAAAAAACTTGCTGCATCTGATTCTTGTCTATATCAATGTAAATAATTTCTTTGGCGAACTCAGCAGCCATCTCGACGTTCACTAAAGAACTTCTGTATTTAAGCAAAGAGAACGTCTCATTAATTAACTCTTGAGGAGTTATTTTCTCAGTTTTAATTTCCGATGGCATAGCAAACTTTACTAAATCACAAACAATAGTATCAGCTCGTAAAGTAGATTCTTTTATCTTCTTCAAAGCAATTTTAATGTCTTCATTTTTAGTCTGTAATTTTCGCTCCAAATATTCAGTACCTCCAAGAATAATTCCTAAAGGATTCTTTACTTCATGAGCAATCCCTGAAGAAAATCTCCCTAAAGCCGCAAGCTTCTCAGACTGAATCAAGCCATATTGGACTTCCTTTAACTTTGTTAAAGCATGACTTAACTCCTCATTAGCCTTTATACGTTCTTCTTCTACTCCGATAACAGAAGCAATAATGCCTAAAAATTTTCTATCTTCGCTGCCAAGAACAGGTTCATCTTTATAAACTCCACATAAAACACCTATATTTTTACTTCGACATTGAATTGCTTTACCAATAAAGGTGCGAAATTGATAAAGAGAGCAAAATGGATCTTTGTTAATATAAGAAGAATGTGGCAAATCATAAACAATTAAAGAACCAGTTTTCTTTTCTCCTACAACTTCTTCACAAAGGCTACCAGAATATTTTTCCATAGCCATATAATTTGAAGGCGGATTATATTGCCCGATAGAACGATATGAATTATCTTTAATGCTAATTCGATGATAAAAAGCTGATTTTGCCCCTAAAATATTCCCACAAAGAACAACTAAGCGTTGAATATTGTCTGCAGGATTAGCACCCAAGTGTAATAAACATTGATTTACCTGGCTTAGGCGTTGTTCATCCCATTTTCTCTGAATAACTCCAGCTAAAGTAGCTGCTATTGTATTTAAAAAATCTTCTTCTTTTTTTCCTTGCTTGGATCCTTTTTCCATGCATACAACTATTACTCCAACTATATTCCCAGCATATATAATAGGACTACAATACTGCGCCCAAGTTCTTATGCCTTTTTGTTTATCAATTAAGTCTTCTTTAAGGCCATTATCAAATTGGAAATCTCCTAAAGATGCTGCCCGGCCACAAACATCCATACCAAAAGGAACTCTTCGATACTTTTTTTGTAAATCTTCAGAGAACCTAGTATGAACTTTCATCGATAATACCTGGGGTTCTGAGTCTACAAGTAATATTGCCCCCATACCTAAAGAAGAAAACAATGGCGAAGAAAGAATAATATTAAGAGCACACTTTAGAAACCCTTCTAAAGAAATGCTTTCAAGAGAGAAACGTAAAAGAGAGTTTATTGCTGCCTGAGCAAGATAGCTATGACGAATCTCTTGTTCTTGCTTATCAACTCTACTGAAATCTTCAAAAGTCTCTATCACGGCTATAATTTTACCTTCATTATTCTCTACTGGAAATGAAACTACTTTATAAGCTGCCAAAACATCTTTATAAGGTATTTTTATAATATCTTCTTGAACCTTCTTTTCACTTAAAGCTTTGCAAGTCGGGCAAGACAAACAAGATTCTTTAGAAGAGTTACTAACGATATCGTGACAAATTGAGCTCTCAACAAAATCTGGGCTTGAAAACCAACTTTTCATCTGCCTATTCATGTAAAGAATTTCTCGATTTGGAGACACTAAAGATACTCCAATATTAATATTATCAATTATGCTTTTATATCCTTCTTCAGTCTTTTTTAATACCTCCTCAGCCTTCTGATGAGCAGTGATATCCACGCCAACACTAATAACATATTTAGCAAGGCCTTTTTTATCAAAAACAACGGTATTAGACCACTTTATCAATCTATTAGTACCATCTTTGCAAATCCAATGGTCCTCATAGCCTTTAGGAAATTGACCAACCATTAAATCCAATAAATCACCCTGGGCAGTTTTAGCATTCTTTTCCTTTAAAAACATTCGCCAAAAATACTTGCCTCTAACTTCAGCAAAAGTATAACCAGTTACTTTTTCACAAGTGCTATTAAATCTAACAATCTTCCCTGTACAATTAAAAGCTATAACTAATGACCCTATTTTGTCTAGAAAAGAAGGAATTAAGTCATAGTTCTTGTTTAGTTCGTCTTCAATCTCTTTTCGTTTGGTGTTAGCAATCGTAGAATAAACACCAATAGCCATTAAAGATACTACTGTTGGCAGGCGTGTCCAAAAGGTATGATCTGTAAAGCTAAAAATAGCTTTGATAAAGCTGATTTCTTCAAAGACAAAGGCCTCCACTCCAGCCCAAAGAAACCAATACAACACACTAACAATAAAAGTAAAAATTATCATTATTTTTGCCTATTCTAAATTTTATTTTTTAAATACTTACCTAAGCATATTTTAACCTTTCTTCAAAGAGTGTCAAGATAGGGTTTTACAAAAAATTTTATTTCTTGGAAATATTTAGCACCTAAGTAATAAGGGTTTACAAAGATAAAAATAAGCCCTACAATACCTTCTATGTTCGCTAACTATCTAAAAGTAATAAAAAATCTTCTCTTTCCTCGTCTCTGCCTTTGTTGCGAAAAGAAAATATCTGAGGGGCATCTCTGTCAAAAGTGCGAGAAAAAAATAACCTTTCTTGCTCAACCACGCTGTAGCTATTGTCTGAGACCTTTGAATATTGACTCAATATCCCTTTGCCAAGAATGTTATAATAAAACTTACCCCTACCAAAGGCTTATTAGCGCTACAGCCTATAAAGAGCCCATGCTAAGCCTAATACATCTTTTTAAATATAAAAATTATGACTATCTTGCTGGTTTTCTCTCCTCTCTGATAATAAAACATTTATCAGAAATCGGTTTTAATCCCAATAAATATAAGCTTATTACCTCTGTTCCCCTGCATAAAGATAAGTTAAAAATAAGGGGTTATAACCAATCTGGGCTTCTTTCAAAATTGTTATCAAATCATTTTAAAATCCCTTTTAAGGATGATATAATAGAAAATACAAATATCCGGCCTTCACAAACTAAACTGCCAAGAGAAAAGAGAGAAAAGAACACTGAAGGGATATTTGTAGTAAAAGAAAACTTGGAAAATAAAAGCATTATATTGGTAGATGACATATTTACTACTGGGTCAACAGTTAGCGCCTGTGCCAAAGCTTTAAAAGAAAAATGCGCAGGAAATGTTACAGTAATAACTTTATCAAAAACCTAACAAAAACTATCATAGTAAAAAAATGAAAATTTTAAGAAATTACATTATCAAAGACTTTATATCGGTTTTTATATTTTCATTTCTTATTCTAAGTATGGTAATGCTCATGGGTAACTTAATGAAAGTATCTGATATGATTGTGCGAAAAGGTATCAGTGTTGGTGACGCTCTGAGAATACTCTCTTTCTTTATCCCCTATCTTCTGGGCTTTACTATCCCCCTAGCTTTTCTAATGGGCGTTTTATTAGTTATGGGTAGATTAATTGCTGATAATGAAATTATCGCCATGAGAGTAGCTGGAATCTCTCTTTTTAAAATCTTAAATATTTTCTTAATCTTAGGCTGTATCTTTTCGCTTTTTCTCTTCATTCTTAATGACCGAGTAATCCCTGATTTTCATTATCGCTATCGAAGCCAAATAAAGAATATTTACTTTAAAAATGTATCGGCTCTCATTGAACCCGGAGTATTTCTAGAGCACTTTGAAAATTACATTCTCTATGTTGCTGATAAAAACGGTAATAAATTAAAAAATGTCTTTATCTATGAAACTGATAATAAACAAAGAACTACTAAGGTAACATTTGCTAAGAAAGGTGAGTTCATCGTTGAAGGCGATATATTAAAAATAAAGCTAGAAGAAGGCTTTAGGGATGAAACTATTTCTAAAAAGAAAATGGAACTTTACCGTCTTAATTTTAAAGTCTTTTTTATGGACATACCTATTCAAAAGCGTGAAAAAGTAAAAGTAAATAAAAAATCATCAGATATGAGACTTGCAGAGCTTCGAGAAAAGATTGCTTTAATCGACGCTCCGGAATTAAAAGGTGAATTCCATAAACGAATAAGCTTTTCTTTCTCATGCCTTGCTTTTATTATTCTTGGCTTTGGCATATCTTTGGCAGTAAAGCATCGTGAAAAATCAATAAATTTTGGTATTGCTTTTTTAACCGCTGGTTTCTACTACTTATTATTTATTTTAGGAGAAGCTCTACTTGAATATCGTTATCTTCCTCCTGCTCTAGGTATGTGGTTACCAAATATAATCGTTATCTCAATAGGGGGATATCTTATCTTTAAACATGCGTATTCTAGATAAATACATAATTAAACATGTAAGCTTTGGATATTTATTTATCCTTTTGGTGTTTGTCGGCCTCTATTTTATTGCTGACATATTCACAAATCTTTCTGATGTCTTAGAAGCAAAAACTCCTTTGCTAATTTTGGTTCAATATTACATTGCCTCTCTGCCATTAATATTCTTGAGAGTAAGCCCTCTCGCTTTGCTTATAAGTACACTCTACACTTTTGGAGAATTAAATAAAAATAACGAAATTATAAGTATTAGGGTCTCAGGTACAAGCATCATCCGTATTGCATTTCCAATCATATTCTTTGCTACATTTCTCTCGGTATCAACATTTTTCATACAAGAAAAAACTCTTATGAAATCACAAAAAAAAGTTGATGACATAAAAACACAATTTATAAAGAAAACTATGTCCAATACTACTGAAGAACGCAATCTTGCATTTACTTCTGGAGATAGAATATTTTTTGTTCAGAAATTTTTTCCTAAAAAAGGTCTTCTGCGAAATGTTATAATTTTTGAAGAAGGAAAAGATAGAAAACTTAAGAAAAAAATAGTTTGTAAAGAAATCGCTTATGAATACGGCTTCTGGATTGCTAAAGATATTATCGAGTATGACCTTGATCTTAATGGAAATATATCCAATATTCCTACTTCTTTCCCAACTAAAAAAATCAGTCTCAAAGAAAAACCTCGAGAATTACTCCTAAAAAGAAGTATCTTCTCTCAATTCTCATCCTTAAGTCATTTAAAAAAAGAAATATCACGGCTAAAAAAAGTAAAAGCTAATAAGCTCCTAGCAAATTTAACTATCGATTATTATCAAAAAATAGCCGACCCCTTCTCGCATCTTTTTATTATTATTGGCATTTTGCCCTTAGCCTTAGAAATTAAAAAAAGAAAAGTAGCCCTCTCCTCCTTAGGAATAGGCTTCATATTTAGTTTTATTTATTATGTTCTCTCTTCTTTTAGTATTGCCTTAGGTAAATCAGGAGTTATCCTACCCTTCTTAAGCGTAAGTTTAGCTCCGGTATTTTTCCTAACTGTGGGAATAACCGGCCTTCTCCTAATCAGATAATTATTTAACTTTTAAGAAATTTCTATATATCCGGGGTATTTTTAAAGATAAGCAGCTAACAATCTCATAAGAAATAGTATTAGCAATCTTGGCAAGTTCTTTGATGCTTAGTTTTTTCCTTTTGCTTCTACCGATTAAGATAACTTCATCACCAACCTTAATATCTGCTCTTCTACCTAAATCAATCATAATGTGATCCATGCAAATTCGGCCAGCAAGATTAAAAAAATCATCCTTAATGATTACTCTACTCTTATTAGACAAGGCCCAAGGATAACCATCAGCATAACCTACGGCTACAGTAGCAATATTTCGCGTACCCTTAGCAATATAATTACGGCCATAACTTACGCTCCTTCCTTTAGTAATCTTTTTAATAAAAATAATCTTTGATTTTAAGGAAAGAACTGGCTTTAAATTCAGATTAAGGCCTTTAGCTGCTTCAATTCCGTAAAGGATAAGACCAGGCCTAACCATATTAAAATGAGCATTAGGATATTTTATTATCCCGATACTATTGGCACAATGACAAAACTTAAAAGTTATTTTCTCCTTTGCTAATTGTTTAATAAAATTATTAAAAACACTAATCTGCTGATTAGTAAATTTTTTATCACTATCAGCAACCGAAAAATGAGTATAAATTCCTTCTAGAGATAAATTTTTAAAATTACTTAACTTTTTTATAAAATCATGGGCTTTGTTATAATAAATACCTAACCTACCCATGCCAGTATCAATCTTTACATGAATTGGTACAATCTTTTTTGCTACTTTGGCAGCTTTATCCAATTTACGAGCAAAACCTAAATCAACGACAGTCGGGATTATATTATAATGAATAAAATGACTAACAAATTCATCTAAAACTGCACTTAAAACAAGAAGTGATCCCTCAAAGCCATCTTCTCTTAAAGCAATCGCTTCTTCAACACTGCCTAATCCAAAACAATCAACTCCCTGCCGGCCTAATTCGCGAGCTATTGGAAGTAAGCCATGACCATAAGCAGATTGCTTTATGGTAGCAACTATTTTTACTTTTGGACCAAGGTATTTTTTAACAGCTCCTAGATTATTTCTCAAAGCTCTTAAATCAACTTCTATCCACAATGGTCTAGTCATAATATAGTTATAAGTTATAAGTCTTTAGTTTTAAGTTTCTTGGAAAATGTATAAACCATACGGCTAAGTTCCACGCCTTCCCTTTCTAAACTTTCTACTTTATTTTCTTCTTTAGATAAACTTAATTTCTTGATTAACTCTAAACATGCTAAAACTTCATTGACTGAACGATACGAATAAGTTATGAATAAATAAAATTCCTTATTTGAATTGGTACCAGCTCCCTCAGATATATTTAAAGGTATAGACGTAACCGCTCTTCGTATCTGAGAAACAAGGCCATATTGTTCGCTCATTGGTAACTTCGTGGAGAATTTATAAACCTCTACACAGTAATCAATAGCTCTTTTGTATATATCAAGTCTTCTAAAATCTTGCATAATTATTCTTAACTTATAACTTATTACTTAAAACTTACAACTTTCCTCTTATTTGACAAGTTTTAGGATGCAAATACAACGGCTTAAGTTTATCAATAGATGTAAACTTACTCTTATTATAATACAATTCTGCCAAAGGCATAAGATATTTTGCCTTAGGAAAAACATCCTTAGAGTAAATATTTAACCTAGGATTTAAACTTAAAATCTTATCTCTTAAATGAGAATCATAAGTAATTAAAAGATACTTCTTATCAATTCCGATAAGCTGATCTAATCTAGCTAGCTTCTCCTTGCCTTGTTTTATTAAATCCCCATCCTTAGTCCTAAAACAACTGAGATAAATTAAACCCCGCCTAGCATCAGAGATAACAGCTAAATCAATAGATTTACTTCTTAGGGGGTAAGCGCAAGAATAAAATGAGGGAACCATAATTACTGGTTTTCTCTTAGCGATCATAAAAGCCTTAATAACGCTAAAGGATATTCTCAAACCAGTGAATGAACCTGGTCCGGAACCAATTACAAGAACATCAATGTCTGATAAATCTATTTTTGCTCCTCTAAAACTCTTATCAATATAATTAATAAGTTGAGAAGCGCCAAACTTCAACTTGCGATTTATATTAATCTCTTTATCCTTATCGTACTTTATGTAAAGAGAAAAATTAGCACTAGTGGCATCAACTGCTAAATAATTTACTTTTTTAGACATATTTTTTATAAATTTTTTCTAAAGTTATTAATTTACTCTTTGGATATCCTTTAATAGAAAATTTCATATTACGGATATTTTCACCAGAGAATATAAATTCTATTCTTATATATTTATCTAATTCACTACTGATCTTATTCCCCCATTCAACAAAAGTTATTATATCTTTCGAATAAAGAAAATCATCGATAGCTAAGTCAAACATATCAGTAGACTCTAGACGATATAAGTCAAGATGATGAATCGATAAATTCTTCAAATCATATTGCCTAAGCAAGGTAAACGAGGGGCTTAAGACTCTTTTTTTATAACCTAGGCCGGCTAATACGCCTTTAGTAAAAGTAGTCTTCCCTCCACCTAAAGCCCCTTCTAATATGATTACATCTCCGCCTCCTAAGGCCTTAGAAAATAGCTTACCGAAATTAATAGTTTGTTTAGCTGAGATACTTTTTATTTTTAACATATAACTCTTATGAATGGGTATATCCCTTGACTTCTATCTTAGATATTTTATTATTATCTCTAAATTTATAGCCTGCAGCCACAGAGGAAACTTTACCAACGCAATGAAATTTCTTCTTTAGACAATTAATATTTTTCTCTGTCTCTCCTCTGTCAATAGTAAAAATAAGCTCATAATCTTCACCACGATAAAAATCTCCTGCTCCTTTAGTAGTAGGAATACTCTTCTTATCTAAAATAGCACCTTTTTTACTTAATTTTAATATCCGATATAAATCAAGAATAAAACCATCACTAATGTCTATCATTGAATTGACTTTAAAACCCTTAACTAGATATTGGGATTCTTCTAATCTTGGGGTAAAAGGTTGATTAAAAGGTCTCTGACCTAATTTAGAAGTTATAAAAATATAATCTCCTATTTTAGCGCCAGACCTAAGAATAGGTTTCTTACAACTGCCTACTCCCCAAACATCTAAAATCAACTGCTTTGAATTTGAAGTATCTCCACCAACTAATGAAAACTTATATTGTTTAGATGATTTTAAAATACCATTTAATATTTGCTTTAAATATTTTTCACCTAAGCCCTTAGGCGCGCCTAAAGACACTCCAATAAATTTAGGCTTTCCTCCACAAGCTGCAAAGTCAGACAAAACTCTGGCTACAGCTCTCTTACCTATATTCTCAAAACTTATTTTTCCTCGGCTAAAGTGAACCTGATCAATGAATAAATCACTTTTTAGAAGCAATTTTTGATTTCCAGCCTTAATCACAGCACAATCATCACCAATCCCGACTAACAAATCTTTAGCTGGTTTTACCTTCCCTCTTAAATAATCTATCCAAGCTAATTCATTCATTGATAATCTTATTCACTTAAGAACGAATCATTATTAGTAACATCTTGAAATTCTCTATGGCCCGCAAAGCATGAGGCTTATTTGCCGGCAAAATAATTATCTCACCAGCTTCTACGGTCTGCGGCTTACCGGAAATTGTAATTTCTGACTTACCTTCAAGAACATGAACCATAGCGTCAAAGGGAGCAGTATGCTCACTTAAAGCTTGGCTCTTACTAAAAGCAAATAAAGTTACAGTTCCGGTTTCTTTCTTAATTAAAGTTCTACTTACAACTGAGGCATCTTGATAATTTACTAAATTATTTAGATTTTCCGATTTTACTTCTTCTCCCATAATTCTCTTTTATTTTATTTAATTCGGTTTTATATAAAGATTTATTTTATTACTAATATTATTACTGCTAGAGTACTCCTTGCCAACTTTATTAAAACCATGACTTTCTAGCATATGCTGCATAATGTGATTCTCAGAACCTACTATTGTATAGCAACTTATACCTTTAAGTTGGTTCAACATGACTTCAAGCAAATCTCGACTAAACCCTTTTCTTCGCGATATTGGTTTTGTATACATCCAACCCATTTCGAACTTGTAATCATTTGCAATATCGCTACAGCCAGCTTTTTCAAAAATACTATTTTTATATTGCTGATAAAAACGTTTAATTGCGCTAATCGCTACAAGATGCGGATTTTTAAGAAAAAAAAGATTCCTTGCTCTTTGGACTCTCTCCTCTAGCCCCCTTATGTCTACTTCACCACCTTCGCTAACCAATTTTATAAATTCATTTATTTCCTCTTTGGAACACTCTTTTGGTGACTTTACAATAATTTCCATAGTTACTTTAAAATTTTCTTTATACTCTTCTTAAACGGTGGATTGATTACCCCCTTATCACTAATTATAGCGGTAATTAGCTTATTAGGAGTTACATCAAAGGCCGGATTATAAACTTTTACTCCTCTAGGAGCAACTTCTATTCTGTTAACTAATTTTCTCACTTCATCTTTTTTTCTTTCTTCAATCGGAATAAACTTGCCACTCTTCAAACTCAAATCAAATGTACTAAATGGTGCCACTATGTAAAAAGGAATTTTATAATAATTAGCTAATATTGCTAGACCATAGGTACCAATCTTATTGGCAGCATCTCCATTAGCGGCGATTCTATCGGCCCCAACAATAATCTTATCGATTTTTCCCTGCTCCATTAAAGTCGCTGCCATACTATCACAAATAACAGTTGTTGGAACTCCTCTTTTAGTTAGCTCCCAAGCACTCAGCCGTGAACCCTGTAACAATGGCCTTGTTTCATCGCTATAAACTCTTATATCCTTGTAACGTTCATAAGCCTTATATATGACACTTATAGCTGTCCCATCTCCAGAAGTAGCCAAAAATCCTGCATTACAATGGGTTAGAATATTATCACCTTTCTTTATAAGTCTAACTCCATATTTCGCCATATTCTCGCAAAGCTTAACATCCTCTTGATTAATTGTTTTAGCTTCCTTTAAAATTATCTCTTTTAATTGCTCACCGCTCTTACCCTTATTATTGTTACTCAATACAACTTGTTCTACCTTTTCTAAGGCCCAAGCTAAATTAACTGCTGTCGGGCGACAAGACTTAAGGCGCTTTGTAGTTCTCCTAAATTCACTTAAAAATTTATTTATAGCTAAAGATTTATTTTTAAAATGTATATAAACACAATAAGCTGCAAAAACTCCAATTAAAGGCGCTCCTCTTACTTGTAATTCTTTTATGGCTTTATAGCCACTATCTAACCCCTTGCACTCTTTCCAAACTTCTTTCAAGGGTAGTTTAGTTTGATCAATATAAAATAATTGTTTGTTTTTAAACTTTATTGCTCGCATATTTATCCTCTAAAAATCTCAGGAAATAGCTTCTCCGCATTTAAAGAAACTGCCTCTTCTAATTCCTCTTCACTAATCCCCTTAATCTCAGCTGCTACCTTATAAGTCTTATTAATATCTAAAGGTGTAGAAGGCTTACCACTTAATCTCATATAAGGAGAATCAGTCTCAAGGAGTAAATTGCTCCTTGGACAATTTGCTAAAGACTGAGTAATTTCTTCCTTTTTTCTTAAAATGTTAAGAGAAAAAGATACAAATCCTTTTCTTTCAATGATCTTAGCTAAAAAATCTGGTCCAGATGAAAAGCAATGGAATACTATTCTTTCATAATTTGAATAAAAATTATCTAAAATATCTAAAATTTTACCATCCTGCCAGCGATTATGTATCATTATTGGCAGATCTCTATTCTTTGCTAGTTTTATAAAAGTCGATAAGATATCTTCTTGCATTTCAACTGAGGAGTCAGCTTTATAATCTAAACCAATTTCTCCAATAGCTACTATTTTTTTATTCTGATTGAGAAGCTTCTCATATTCTCTAACTACCTCTTGGGAAAAACTCTTTCCTGAGAAAGGATGAAATCCCAAAGCACTATAAACAAAATCATTTTGGCTTGAGGTCTCTAAAGAAACTTTAGAGCTATTTAAATCAATACTAGAGTCTATAAAACGACATTTACCCTTAGAAGACGATATTACGTCCTCTCTGGTAAGCTTAGAAAGTGAATTAAGGTGGCAATGCGAATCAATCAACATCTATACGCGGGAAAAGAGGTGCTTCTTTATTTATTAAAAAACTTAAAACCTTACCCCAAGAACTTTCAGCTAAAGAAAAAGACTTATTCTCTACTCCTAACTGTCTATATATTGACTCTGAAGCTTTAGGCATAATTGGATAAAGATACAAAGCAACTATTCGAATTCCTTCGCAAAGCTGATAAAGAAACTCTCCTATTTCTTTTATCTTTTTCTCCTTCCATAAAACCCAAGGTTTAGTATCCTCAATATACTTATTGATTACTCGAATAAAGGCGAACACCTCCTCTAAGGCTAGAGAAAACTCAACTCCATCCATATGAGTAGTATAATTATTGGCTAAATTATCTAAACAACCCTCAAACTCTTTTGGCGGGGTTGTCTGTGAAGAAACCTCTGACCCTAAATACTTCTCAACCATATTCAAAGTTCTAAAAACTAAATTACCTAAATCATTAGCTAAGTCAGAGTTAATTCTATTTACTAAAGCATCCCAAGAAAAACTTCCGTCTAAGCCAACCGGAACTTCTCTAAGAAGAAAATAACGAAACCCATTTACAGCTGCGTCTTCATTACCCGCTAAAGATAAGCTTAAATTTTTAATCAGTTCTAAAGGATTAACGATATTCCCTCTGGATTTCGAGATCTTTTTTTCATCTTTTTTCCACCAACCATGGGCGAATACTCTTTTTGGTGGTTCAATATCTAAAGCTTTTAGCATTATTGGCCAAAATATAGTATGATGCCTTAGAATATCCTTGCCAATAAAATGAATATCTGCTGGCCATAGTTTTTTAAAATTATCATTATTTAAAGAATAACCTACTCCGCTGATATAATTAATCAAAGCATCAAACCAAACATAAACTACATAATTATCATCCAGAGGAAAGTCTATCCCCCAAGACACTCTTTTCTTGGGTCGTGATATACAAAGATCCTCTAAGGAATTATTATTTAAAAAACCTAATACTTCATTGTAGCGTATCTTAGGCATGACAAAAGAAGGATTAGCCTTTAAGAAATCTTTTAGCCATTGTTCATACTTCGATAGCTTAAAAAAATAATTTTCCTCTTCAATTTCTTCTACCTTCCTTTTACATTCCGGACAACCATCTGCTTCTTTTACCTGTGGCCCAGTCCAAAAAGATTCACAAGGAACACAATAAAAAGCTTTATACTTATCTTTATAAATATCTCCTTTCTCCTTCAAAGTACTTATAACTTCGCTAACCACTTTAATATGACAATCGTCAGTAGTACGAATAAAAGAATCATAAGAAATATCTAATTTGGTCCATAATTTTTTAAAATTCTCAGCTCCTTTATTAACAAAAGCTTTAGCTTCACAATTATTAGCTACCGCAGCTTGTTTTATCTTCTCGCCATGTTCATCAGTACCGGTAAGGAAAAAAGCTTCCTTGTTCTTAGCTCGTTTATAGCGAGCCATGCTATCAGCTATAATATTAGTATAGGCGTGGCCAATATGAGGATTAGCATTTACATAATAAAGTGGGGTTGTGAGATAAAACTTACTCATTGTCTTTAAAGAAAACTTTTTCTATCCTACCGTCTTCCAACTCAACATAAGCAAGTCTTTTCAAAACATTTATTGAGATAACCTTACCCTTACCTTGAACAGTCTCAATAGTTTGACCTTCTTTAGGTAAGCCTTTAGATAGATCGCGGTAATTTTTATATTCATAAAAAAGACAACACATCAGGCGACCACAAATACCTGAAATCTTTCCCGAACTTAAAGGTAATTTTTGAGCCTTAGCCATTTTCATGCTTACTGGCTCAAAATTCTTTAAAAACCTCATACAACACAACTTTTGTCCACAAGACCCAACCCCGCCAAAAAGGCGAGCTTCATCTCGAACACCAATTTGACGCATCTCAATACGAATCTTAAATATTTTAGCTAATTCTTTAACTAACTCTCGAAAATCTACTCTTCCTTCAGAAGTAAAATAAAATATTATTTTCTTCTTATCGAATGAATACTCGCTATCAACTAACTTCATAGCTAACTTATACTCGCGAACCTTACGGGAACATAAGCGCATAGCATCTTTAGCTTCTTTCTCATTATTTTTTATCTTTTTCAAATCTTCGGGAGATAATTTGCGAATTATGTTTTTAATGGTTTTTTCTTTGGCCTCCATCTTAGAGCAAGAGTGTGTATCCTTAATCTCGGCTACCTCACCATAATCAACACCGCGATCAGCTTCAACAAGCACATAGTCTCCTGCAGTTATATCCTCACCAACTTGATAGACCATTGGTTGGCCGGATTCTCTTAATCTGACTAAAGCAACTCTCATAGTTTATAGTTTTAAACGAATTAAATTAAGGGCTAAATTCATATTAATACTCTTTGCTACCTCGTAAATCTTTAAAATATCCTTTAAAATGCTATCTATTTCTTCTATTTCATACGAGTTTAAGATTATCTCACGTTCCCCGCCTTGAGGCAACTGATTATTTATCCACCCGCTTTTTGAGATTAAACCATCTCGAAAGACCATAATCAAGGCCCAAAGAAAAGAAGAAAACTTCTTTCGGTCAGCAAACCGTAAATCCTGACCTTTTAAAAAGCTAAAAACACTATCCTCTAAACTTCTGTCGACCTCTTTTTCCTTAAAGGGAAGAAAAATCTTTCGACAACGTGAAATTATCGTTGGTAATAAGCCCTCTAACTTAGAAGTTGAAATCGCTATAAAAGAATTCTTAGGCGGCTCCTCAAGAGTTTTTAAAAATGCATTAGCCGCAGCTGGAGTAAGGGTTTGAGCATCCTTTATAATCAAAATCTTCTTTTTTAACCTAAAGCTTTTTAGAGAGAAAAAACGTATACCTTCTCTTATCGAATCAATTTTTATTGATAAGCCTTCAGGTAAAATCACATGAAGATCAGGATGGTTACCGTCTTCTATTCTCTTACAATCCCAACACTGACCACAGAAACTTAGTTCTTCATTACAGCTAATTAACTTAACAACATCTACAACCGTCCCTTCATCTTCACCAACAAAAAGGTATGATGTGCCAAGAAGCTCTCTCTTCTCTAGAATTTTAAAATAATTTAGAATATCTTCTCTCAAAGTACTTTCTCTAGTTGCTTTTGAACACGCTGATAAATTTTAGGTAAAGAATCAGTTGCATCAATCATCTTTATCCGGCGAGGATATTTTTTTGCTAACGCTAAGTACCCATTACGCAATCGGTTATGAAAGCTCAATGCCCTTGATTCAATACGATCTTTACTCTTTAGTCTAGATAAACCTAATTTTGGCAGTACATCAAGAACTAAAGTTAGGTTAGGGATTACTCCTAATGAAAACATTTTAACTGACTCTTCAACAATCTTACCTAAACCTAAAGCAAACCCTTGATAAGCAAGGGTTGAATCAAAAAAACGATCACAAATAATAAAATCAAACTTCTTGAAATCTCTTTCTAACTTTTCTTCAATAAGTTGAGTACGAGCTGCAAGATAAAGTAATAGCTCAGTATGAGGAGATAATTTTTTGTTCTTATTATCAAGAAGAATTTCTCTTATCTTCTCGCCAATCTTAGTTGAACCTGGCTCCCGATATACTTTAAAAGAAACTTTTTTCTTTCGCAAGAGCTTTTCAATAAATTTAATCACACTACTCTTTCCGCTGCCTTCTAACCCTTCAATAGAAATAAAGAAGCTTTTTTTTTTCACAGCTTACTCCTATAGGTGGTACCGTCTTTTGTATCCTCTAAAATTATTCCCTGAACTTCCAATTGCTTTCTTATATCATCAGCTTTTTTGTATTTCTTCTGCTGCTTATATTCATCCCGCATCTTTATTAACTTCTCAATATCTTTTTTCGATACAGTAGCAGTTTTTGCAGATTCAAGAGCAATACCAAAGATATCTAGAATATCACCAGCCAAATCATTAATCCCTGCCAATTTATCTTCTACGCCATCCTCACTATCCAAAATCTTATTACTGGCATTAATTATGTCAAATAAAACTGCTAAACCCTTTGGCATATTAAAATCATCATCCATAGCTTCAGTAAATTTATCTCTAAATTGTGTTGATAGTCCTGGAACATCTTTTTCTGTTTTAGTCTTCTTTATTGAATCTATTCGATTCATAAATATCTGAATCCTCTCATAAGCCTTTTTCGCTTCCTCCATTCTTTCATCAGAAAAATCTACTGAACTAGAATAATGGGCTTGCAAGTAAAATATCTTTAAAATATCTGCAGAATACTTTTCTACCGCATCTTGAATAGTAATAAAATTCCCCGAGGATTTAGCCATCTTTTGACTATTGATAGTTAAAAGGCCATGGTGCATCCAATAATTAGCAAAAACCTTACCAGTTAAGCTTTCAGCTTGAGCACATTCATTCTCATGATGAGGAAAAATTAAATCTC
>JAGLSH010000019.1 GCA_023135855.1 Candidatus Omnitrophota bacterium | reverse complement strand
AATGAAATGGATCGGATACAATCAACTCCATCCCACAAATAGTGAACTATGGCCCTTGTTAAACAACAGTGGTTTTGTTAATTTTTTAAAAGTTTGTGGAGTGGTAGCGCGAGATCACTATTTACTATTAGCTTGTGCACCGTTTATTGTATTTGGTCTAGGCTCGCTCTTCACAATAATTCTATCAATGGTAGCCGATGTCTGCGACCAAGATGAACTTGAAACTGGCGAACGCCGAGAAGGAATGTTCAGTGCTGTTTATTGGTGGATGGTCAAGCTTGGATTAGCTCTGGCTGGATTAATTGGCGGGGCGCTACTAACATGGACAGGCTTTAAGCAGGGGTTAGGCCTTGCTCAACCAGTCACCGCTTTATTGCGAATGAGAATATTTGATATTACGATTCCAATTATGACCTCACTTATTGCTATTTTTATTATTGCAACCATTAAAGCCTCAGAAGAGACAGCTCATCAAGTCCGTCTAAAGCTAGAAGAACGACGCGGAAAAGTGTAACAGAGGCTTAAACCTTGTTTACAAGTAAGGCACAAGATAAGACATGTCAAAACAATCTAATAACCCAAGTACAAAATCTAAGGTAATTATTATTTTTCCATACCTAGGGTATGAAAATAGTAGTAAGTGTGAGTGGTATTTTTGGTGGACAGTTGATAAATGCAGAGAAATTGATCCTAAGCCAATTGTTATGCTGCCGAGAAGTACGGTTATAAGGGGAAATGCAGCTTCTTTTGTAAAAGATAAAAGATACAATACTCTTGAGGTTATACAAACTTGGTCTGTTGATACCTGTCAGACATGGCTTGCTGGTTGGGGCCATGTACTTGATAACTACCCTAAAATAGAAAGAATTATACAAATACCCGGCGACATTGATTATATTCATGAGGATACTGAATTCTACGACAACCTTGGAAGCTTTATTAAAATAACAAGTTCAGATATTGCTATAGGAGATTTTAGAACCGGAGATAAGTATAGTGCAAAAAGTATGGTAGATACTTATGGAACTTACCCGCTTCTAGCAAGCTGGTTTCCTGAAATATCACAAGGGGTAAGAGCCTTGCCTCTTAATAGACCTAGATCTGAATTTCTTAATATCAAAACATCGGTTTTACGTGATCTCTTAATAAATAACAAAAATTTTGCTTATGAACAAACCTTGAACTTTCTGATTAAGTCCTGGAATTATGATAAAGCAAAATGGAAATATAATATATCTGTATCTGCATTAGGAACATTATCTGATGAAAAATCTTTCAGGGATTACCGAGGATGCATTGACCAGATAGAGAGAACTGAAAGAATACTTTCTTTGTTGTGGCGGGAAATTAGAGAACCAAAGAGAAAGAAAAGCACCAGCGATAAAAAGTTTGAAGAACAATATACTGCTTTCAGTAATGACTACGATAACCTTCGCTCTAAATCAAAGGGCATTATGGAAACTGCCAGAACTACCCTAAGAGCCCTACTAGGTGTATAATCAAAAAAATATGAAGAGAAAATTAGTTTGGATTTTTATCTTAATCCTGCTTAGCACAAATATTTCTTGCGCTAACTCTTTAGGTTACAAAAATTTATCTTTCTTAAAATATGAAAACTTACACCTTAATGATCTCCTAACTTATTCTGACTCGCCAATTGAACAGTTCCTAATAAACAGTAAGAGAAATAAATCCCATTACATTACCATACTTAATAACGGTGATGACGCTTTGCTAGCTAAAACACATCTTATCCGTCAAGCCCAGAAATTAATCCTTATCCAAACATTTATATGGGGTAGTGACGAAACCAGTCGTTTTGTAGTTTATGAATTAATTCAAGCTGCAAAAAGAGGAGTTAAGATTAAAATTATCCTTGATTATTTAATATCCTCTAAAGACTTTAAACTGATTACCTTCTTAACTAATGCTCATCCTAATATTGAAGTTAAGTTGTATAATCCGATTTCAAAGAATATTGTTCCCTCAAAACTAGCTTTAATTAAAAAACTTACCTTTGATTTTAGAGGCTTTAACCAAAGAATGCACAATAAAATATTTATAGTTGATGATAAAATCGCCATTACCGGCGGCCGCAATTATCAAAATGACTATTACGATAGAGGAACAAACAGAAATTTTAAAGACTACGAAATAGCAATCACCGGTAAACTTGTTAAGAAAATGACTGATTCATTCATTGAGTACTGGTTACACCCCTTATCTGTGCCAAGTAAAGACATGGTTGATGTTCAACGCTTAATTAAAAACAATAAATACCCCCAATACTCTTCACGGAAAAGTTTTATGCTTTCAGATTTATTCACTGAATTAGACGCTTGCGAAGTGAATAAAGATTGTCTGAATAAAAGAATCCTTGATATTACGTATCAAGTTAAGAAAATTAAATTTATCGCTGATAAACCGGGTAAAACCGGCCAAGTCGGAAAAGCCAAGGTTACTAAGACAACTTATGAACTGGGTAATTTTTTCCGACAAGCTAAGAAATCTTTAATCATACAAACTCCTTATGTTGTTATCGGAAAGAGGAGTGCCAGATTTTTTACAGAATTGGCAAAAAATAAACCCGATCTGGAAATATTCGTCTCCAGTAATAGTTTATCATCCGCTGACCATGTTCACGCTTATGCTTTTTCTTATAAAAATAAAAAAAAGTATATTAATTCTTTTCGTTGGCAAATGTTTGAGTTTAAACTTAAACCAGAAGACCTTGATTTAATAATTACCCCAATTAATAAAAATGAACGCACCAAGAAATACATTACCACTCTTCACTCTAAGGTTTATATTGTTGATAGCGAATCTGTCTGGGTTGGATCATTTAATCTTGACCCACGCTCTGCTAATTTGAATACTGAAGTTGGTGTAATTATTGACGACAAGATAGTAGCTGAAGTTATTGAAAAAGATATACGCCGCGACATGGCTAACCAAAATAGCTGGACCATTGCCAAACAACAAGGAATGCCAATAGTGTCACAATTTAACAACTTATTATCTAATATTGTGGGCTTAATTCCAATTGTTGATATATGGCCATTCACTTATTCAGGAAGTTTTGAATTAAAACCAGAAAAGACCGTTAAATCATGTTTTAATAAAGACTTCTATAATAATTATCGATACGCCGGACCATTCCCCGATGTTCAGCTAACCGAGAAAGAAATCAAAGCTAGGTTGATAAAAACATTCTTAGGTCCTGTGCAACCATTAATCTAGAAAAACTACAAGTTAGTGGTATAATAACAAAATTATATTCACAACTTAATTAACAAAAGGAGCTATATGCAAGTGAATTCCCCATCAGTAATCGATTCAAGTAGTCAAGACAACAACTTATCAGACATGGACCCAAACGCTGTAAGGGCTCAAGTTAAAAAGGCTACCTTAGATTTTAAGAACTCCTGGCGCAATTTGGCTCAAGCCTTGTATACAGTTTACAAAGACAAACTCTATCGTAATTGGGGTTATGAAAAATTTGACCGCTATACTGAAAAAGAAGTTCATATACGCAAACATACCGCAATGAAACTTATTCGTTCTTATACTTTTCTTGAATCAGAAGAAGATTCATTGTGTCTAACAAATGAATCAGAAAGTGATTCTGTAGCCGATAAACCATCTTTAACTCTTGAGGCTGCAGATATACTTCGCAAGGCAAAAAAATCTCTAGACCAAGGTGATTATGAAAAAGTAAAAAAAGATATCATTGGCGGAGGTAAAGAATCAAAAGAAGTAAAAAAAGATTTAACCGCTCTAATAATGAAGCGCCGAAAAGATGTTAATCCTGAGGAAGTAAGAACCAAGCATAGACAAATAGCTATAAACCGTTTTCTTGGTCTCTTGAAAGCATTTAAAAATGAAATTGAGGTACTTAAGATACTTCCTGGTAGTGTGGCTGAAGATATTGGACAATTACTTAAAACTATTGAAAGACATACAATTGAAAAATCTTAAAATATTTTTTATGCTATTCCATTCTATCTCATTTTATTTTAAATTTAATATATGATTACTTTAAACAACCTTTCCAAAAGTTACGGAGTGCGAACTCTTTTTGAGGGTATAAATCTTACTCTCAACAGAGGAATTAAATGCGGTCTAGTCGGTCCTAATGGTACTGGCAAGAGTACACTTTTCTCTATTATCCTGGGGTTAGAGGAATCAACCTCTGGTTCAGTGCAGCTAAATAAAAATATTCATATCGGATACTTACCCCAAGAAGCATCTTTTGAATCTAGCACTTCCGTTTTATCTGAAACAATAAAAGGTGATCAGGCTATAAAAAATTTAATTAAAGAAAAAGAGAAAATGGAGGAAGAGAGCAAAGCTGGGTCAGAACATTACGGTAATGTCTTGCATGATTTAGAATTCAGAGGTTACTTTGAGTTAGAACATAAGGCTAAAAAAATCCTTACTGGTTTAGGTTTTAATGAAAAAACACTTAAACAGTCAGTAAATGAGCTTAGTGGTGGCTGGCAAATGAGAGTCTTACTTGCCAGATTATTAACTTGTCATTACGATATACTTCTTCTTGATGAACCTATGAACCATCTTGATTTATCTGCTGCCCTGTGGTTTAAGGATTACCTGCTCAGCTTTTCAGAAACTTTTATTATGATTTCACATGATAAAGATTTTTTAGATCAGGTTACTAATCATATCTTGGTGTTAGAAAATGAAGCCATAACTAAAATAAAAGGTAATTACCAAAATTACCAAAAAATACAAGATGAAAAATCCAGCCATCTCCTAAAACAATCAGCTGAACAAGAAAAAAAACGTAAACAATTACAACAATTTGTTTATCGCTTCCACGGTCAACCAACTAAAGCTGCTCAGGTCCGATCAAAGAAAAGAATTATTGAGAAGATGGAAAAGATAAACGTTCCTATGCGCCGCAGAGAGAGTATTAGAAATTTTGCTTTTCCGGTCACGGCCCGAAGTGGACACCAAGTTATTAACTTAGAAAAAATATCCAAAGCCTATGGTGACATAAAAGTATATGAAAGTTTTTATTTTGAGATGATCCAGGGAGAAAGTGCAGTATTGGTAGGTGAGAACGGAGCCGGAAAATCTACTCTACTTAAAATATTAGCCGGAGTAATTGAGGCTGATAGTGGAGTTCGTACTTTAGGTCATAATGTAACTATCGGATATTTTTCACAGCGACGAATGGAGGTCTTAGACTCTAATAATACAGTTTTTGATGAGGTATATCGTTCTGCCGGGGGAAATACTGCCACTGACCGGATAAGAACAATTCTAAGTTTATTTTTATTCACCGGAGATGATGTTGAAAAAAAGGTAAGTGTCTTATCAGGAGGAGAAAAAAGTCGTCTTATTCTAGCAAAGTTACTTATTAACCCCCCGAATTTCCTTCTTCTTGATGAACCGACAACCCATTTAGATATTGATGCTGTAGAGGCTTTAATTAAAGCTCTCCAAGCTTATCAGGGAACTCTTGTATTTATAAGCCATGACATACATTTTGTTCGTTCGGTAGCTAATACAGTTTTTGATGTTAAAGACGGTCGAGTCAGAAAGTTTCCCGGTAATTTTGATTATTATTGGGAAAGGATCAAAAGCGGAAAATTAGACAAACAACCAGCCCTATCAAAAAATAAATCAAAATCAAAAGCATCTAAATCAAAAAATAAAAAGAAACCAGAACCTGAAAAAATAATCGTCAATGCAAAAAAGCATAATTTCAAAACAGCAAAAGCTATAAAGACACTTAGGAAAGAAAAAGAAAAGCTTGAACTTGAGGACTATGCTAAAACTCGTAGTTTAAGTAACCGTCAAAATTTTCATGATGATCAAACCTCTCAAGCCTACCGTAAGCGCTTAATTGAAATAAAGAAACGGCTTGGAGGAATAGAAGAGAAAATAGTTAAGCTTAAAAGCTCTTTTATCCAATAATCTTGAATTAACTTCTTTTGGAGGTATAATCAGACTATGCAATTAATATCATTTTTATTTAAACTATTTTTGTTCTACTACCTGATGAAAATCCTTTTTAAGGTTTTTATTTTCTTTCTTCTTTCATCAAAAGCTTCAAAAAAAAGGAAAGCAAAGAAAAATCAACCCAAGGGTAATATTATTGATGCCGAATACAAAGAACTTTAATTGTGATAATTGATATTGAAGGTGTTGGACCAGTATTATTTGAAAAATCAAAATTCTCCAAAAAAAACCTTACCATAAGCATAAAGCCAGCAAACCCGGTTAAAGTCATAATTCCTAATCGAGTCTCATTAAAAGATGCTAAAAAGTTTGTTAACCAAAAAATAGGCTGGATAAGAAAAAATTTAGATAAGCTTAATTTTTTAAAAGAAAAGCATAGAAACATCTTAAAGGATGTCTCAGATTTAACTAATCGACAACAAAAACTACAACTTAAAGCGCGAACTTTAACAATAGCAGAAAAATATGGATTTAATTACAAAAATATTTCTATCCGAAATCAAAAAACCCGCTGGGGTAGCTGCACAAAAGATAATAAAATAAATTTAAATATTAAGCTTTTAAGGCTTCCTGATGATTTAATTGATTATGTTATACTCCATGAACTTCTTCATACTCATATAAAAAATCATAGTAAATTCTTTAAAAGTGAACTCAACAGTTTAGTAGGGAATCAACGGAGAAGTCTTAACGCCAGATTGAAGTCTTATCATATAGGTTTTATTGAATAAAAGATTGCAAAAATTAACGACTAAAGGAGTATCTAATCTTAATCTCTTTTTTATATTTATTGGTAACTAATTTAAATTTAAAAAACCATATAAAACATCTAGTAAGACTATGAGCATTATCGAACCAGTTATAAGACCACCTGCTGAAGCTAGCAGTTTTCTTCTCCAAGTAACTCTTGGCTGCTCAGTAAATTTTTGCACTTTTTGTGGAGCTTATAAGAATAAACCCTTCGCTGTAAAGAGTAGTTCTGAAATTACAGCTGACATAAAGCAACATGCTAGATGGAATAAAGACACAAGAAGAGTATTCCTTATTGACGGAGATGCCTTAGTCTTAGGTAATGATAAACTTATTCCAATTTTAAAAGAAACAGGGGAAGCATTCCCAAAACTTTCCCGGATCTCAAGCTATACTAATGGACATAACATAACCCAAAGAAGTGATAGTGAATTAAAAGAATTAAAAGACAATAAATTAAGCCTAATATACATCGGTTTAGAAAGTGGCAGCCAAGACATATTAGATTACTGCCATAAACGTTCAACTGCCAAGGAAATGATTGAGGCTGTAAATAAAGCCGCAGAAGCTGGAATAAAGTCATCAGTAATTGTATTATTAGGTTTAGGCGGCCAAAAACACTCAGAAGAGCATATTAGAGACACCATAGAAGCCTTAAACCTAATGCAGCCAAGATATCTTTCTTTTCTTTCGCTTATGGTTATTCCCGGCACAGGATTAGCAAAGGAAGTTGAAAAAGGTAGTTTTAAAGAATTAACTCCTTTAGAATTACTAAAAGAATCTTATGAGATTATTAAGGGAGTTAAATTAAATAAAACTATATTTCGTTCAAATCATGCCTCAAACCATCTTCCTTTAGAAGGAACCTTTCCTAAAGACAAAATTAAGTTGCTTAACACCCTTGAGGCAGGTATTAGTGGAGAATTAAGGTTAAAGCCGGAATTTTTAAGAGGTTTATAAGATAAAAACCTTTTTATTCTAAATAATTAAAGAAATAAAGAAAATAAAAAGAATAAGAAAAATAATAAAAAAATTAAGTTTCAAAGCTTTATTAAATCAAAATAAATTCTATTTGCAATAGTGAAAACATTGGATAACTCTTTTCCACTACTATGAATAAAAAAAATCATCTTACCCAAGGATTGGTGACAAAAAAGCTAATTTCGCTCTCAATACCCATGGTTTTTGGTCTACTTTCCATGGTAATATTTAATCTTGTTGATGCTTTTTTCATTTCTCGTCTCGGTACAAAGGAATTAGCAGCGATAGGCTTTACTTTTCCAGTAATTATGTTTTTTATAAGTATTATATTAGGCTTTGGTGTTGCAACCTCATCAGTAGTTTCTCGTGCTATTGGTAGAGGAGACCATCACCAAGTACAGGGTCTTACTACCGATAGTCTTATTACTTCTCTCTTTATTATGGCTATTTTTACTATTATAGGATTACTTTCAATGAATTGGATATTTGGGTCTTTAGGTGCCAATAATGAAACTCTACCTTTAATTAAACAATATATGAGTATCTGGTATCTAGGCATTGGTTTCATTGCTATCTCTATGGTAGGAAACAATGCTCTTCGCGCTTGCGGCAATATGCTCTTGCCTAGTTTGGTTATGATTGTCTCAACTATTATTAATATTATCTTAGATCCTTTATTAATATTTGGGTTTTGGGGTTTCCCAAAGCTAGGATTACAAGGCGCAGCAATTGCCACAGTAATTGCTCGCGGAGCAGCTATGGTTCTTTCATTATTGTTCCTACACTTTAAAGAGAAGTTGATTGATTTTTCTCTACCAACTTTTCAAGAATTAACTAGTTCAATAAAACAAATTTCTTATGTTGCTATTCCCTCAGCAGCATCTCGATTACTCATGCCGCTAACTATGTCAATAATTATGCGTTTAGTTGCTAATCTAGGACCGATTGCTATTGCTGCCTTTGGAGTTGCTATAAAGATAGAAATGTTTGCATTTTTATTAATTATGGCTTTAGCTACTGCCTTAGTTCCTTTTGTTGGTCAAAATTGGGGAGCAAAGAATTTTAATCGCGTAAAAGAAGCTGTTAGAAAATCAAATATATTTTCTTTATTATGGGGGTTAGGAGCTTTTATTGTGCTTTTGGTACTTGCAATCCCTTTAGGAAATTTATTTGGAAGAGATATTATGGTAGCAAAATACATTACGCTGTACTTATGGATCATACCTATAAGCTATGGTTTACGTGGTTGTGTATTTTTGACAGCTTCGGTATTTAATGCTATAAATAAACCTCTAATTGCTACCGGATTAAATTTAACTAGGATGTTTGCATTTCATATCCCTTTAGCAATAATCGGTATCCGGATAGCTGGGTTAACTGGCTTATTCATAGGATTATGCTTAGCAAACCTAGGTTCAGGAATACTTTCATTATTTATAGAAAAATCTTTAATAAAAGAAAAATAATATGGATATAAACAAACCTGAAACTTTAGTTATTACTTGTGCCAAGGGAGTAGTTCCTTATCTAAAGCTTGAGTTAGAACAACTAGGTTATGATTTAAAAATTTCCTCTGAGACCAGCATAGAGATAACTGCCTCATTATATGATGCTATGAGATTAAATTTACTCTTACATAGCGCAGTCAGCGTGCTATGGCTCTTAAAACACTTCTCTTGTTCAGATCCCGATAAACTTTACAAAGAAATAACTTCTTTTCCTTGGGAAAATATAATTTTACCCACAGAATACATAACTATTGTCTCCCATGTAAATACTGCCTCAATTAATAATTCAATCTTTGTTAATCAAAGAGCAAAAGATGCTATTGTTGATAGATTATTTAAAATACACAATAGTCGACCTAATTCTGGACCAGCCAAGGACAATATTGTAATTAATCTCTATTGGAAAGATGATAAATGCTGGCTATATTTAAATACCTCAGGAGTAAAGCTCTCTAACCGTGGATATCGCAAAATTCCTCATACTGCTCCGATGCAAGAGACTTTAGCGGCTACATTGTTATCTGCTGCTGACTATAATGGTTCACAAACTTTTATAAACCCTATGTGCGGAAGCGGCACCTTAGCGATTGAAGCAGCATTAATAGCTTTAAAAAAAGCTCCCGGTTTATTAAGAGACAATTTCTGCTTAAACCATATAAAAGACTTTGATTCAGAAATTTGGGAAGCTTTACGTGAGGAAGTCGCCTCAGGAGAGATAAAAGAACTACCCTTTAAAATTATTGCCAGCGATTCCGATGAAAAAGCGATTGAGGCAGCCAAGAAAAATGCTATAGCTGCCGGGGTTGATAGTTTTATTGATTTTTTTATTTGTAGTTTTAATGATACTCCGATTCCTGAGAAAGGAGGAATTGTTATCCTTAATCCTGAATACGGACACAGATTAGGTGAAGAATCAGAATTAGAAAATACCTATAAAGAAATAGGTGACTTCTTTAAAAATAAATGTTCTGGATCAACCGGATACGTCTTTACCGGTAATTTATCTTTAGCTAAGAAAATAGGCTTTAAGGCGAGCCGCCGTTTAATATTTTTCAATGCCCGGATAGAATGCAGACTTCTAGAATATCCTATGTATATCGGCAGTAAACAACCTAAGGGTGAAAAGGAGAAAGAAAAAAGGGAAGGGGAGGGAAAAGAGGAATGAAAAATAAACTTTGTAAAAAGCATATGCAGCTAGCAATCGAAGAAGCTAACAAAAATTTCAAACGATTAGATGGTGGTCCTTTTGGAGCGTGTATTGTCAGAAAAAATAAAATTTTAGCTATTGCACGAAACACTGTATTAAAGGATAATA
>JAGLSH010000018.1 GCA_023135855.1 Candidatus Omnitrophota bacterium | reverse complement strand
AAAAGAAGAATTTGAAAAATTTAATGGTCCGATTCTAATGACTACAAATTGTATCACTCCGGTTAAAGATTCTTATAAAGATAGAATTTTTACTACTGGCTTAGCTGGTTATCCAGGAGTAAAACACATATCCGATCGCAATAATGGTCAAGAAAAAGACTTCTCAGAAATAATTGAATTAGCAAAACAATGCCAACCACCAAAAGAAATTGAAGCTGGAGAAATAGTTGGTGGTTTTGCTCACAATCAAGTACTTTCTTTGGCTGATAAGATTATAGAGGCAATTAAATCTGGAGCAATAAAACAGTTTGTTGTTATGGCTGGGTGTTATGGCCGAGGAGCTTCGAGAAGTTATTTTACTGAAGTTGCTGAGGAGTTACCCAAAGATACAGTGATTCTTACAGCTGGTTGTGCTAAATATCGTTACAATAAGTTGGATCTTGGTGATATTGGTGGTATTCCTCGAGTACTTGATACTGGACAGTGTAATGATTCTTATTCTCTAGTAGTTGTTGCTTTAAAGTTAAAAGAGGTTTTTGGTTTGAAGGATATTAATGAATTACCAATTTCTTATGATATTGCTTGGTATGAACAAAAAGCAGTAACAGTACTTTTGGCTCTTTTATCTTTAGGAGTGAAAGGAATTAGGTTAGGTCCGACTTTGCCAGCATTTTTGTCACCTGCTGTAATAGGAGTTTTAGTTGAGAAATTTGATATAAAACCAATTGGAGACGTTAAGAGTGACATTACGGCAATGGTTGGAGAAGCAGAGATAACAAAATAAGTTTATCACAATGAAAGAAATCCAGGCAATACTTAGTGAAAGGATAAGACGGGCTTCAACAGTTGAGAGTTTTCGGTTTAAGCCTGATGAAAAGATAGAGTTTTTACCGGGACAGTTTCTTAAGCTTATTTTTGATCAAGAGAATAGGAATAATTCTGATTTAAATAAATTCCTTTCCTTCTCTTCAGCTCCTGGTAAGGAGTATTTTGAAGTAACCAAGAGAATATCCGGTAGTGAATTTTCTCAAGCTTTGGTTAATCTAAAAATAGGTGATAGAATTTTAATTAAAGCTCCGATGGGAAATTGCATTTTTAAGGATGAATATGCTAAAATCGGGTTTTTAATTGGTGGAATAGGCATAACTCCGGTTATTTCGATATTAGAATATATTGTGAGTAAAAATCTTGATACTGACATCTGTTTGTTGTATTCTAATAGAACTGAGGAAGACATAGCCTTTAAAGCTCAAATTGATGATTGGAGCCAGAGAAATCCAAACATTAAACCGGTGTATGCAATTACGGATTGTGTGCCTAAAGATAAAAAGTGTTTTTCTGGTATAATTGATCAGCAATTTTTAATTAATAATATTTGTGAACTTAAACAACGAATTTTCTTTATTTTTGGATCACCTGGTATGGTTCTAGCAATGAAAAATGTTTGTTTTGGAATCGGATGTGTTGGAGATATGGTAAAAGTAGAGAATTTTATTGGTTATTAAGAGGAGGTAGATAATGAAGAAGCATAGATGTATGGTTTGTGAATATGTTTATAATCCGGCTGAAAATGATAATATTGAATTTGCTAATTTACCTGATGATTGGGTTTGTCCTGAGTGTGGAGTAGGAAAAGATCAGTTTGAAGAAATTGAATAAAAGAATTAATCTAAATGAAAGCAGTTGAGATTAAAAAAGGTATTTATTGGGTAGGCGGTATTGATCAAGGCTTAGAAGATTTCCATGGGTATCGAACCCAAAGGGGAAGCACTTATAATGCTTACTTAATTTTTGATGAGAAAATAGTATTGGTTGATACAGTTAAACACTATCTTCATGATGAAATGCTGGCTAGGATAAGTAGTGTTATAGATCCGGCTAAAATCGATTACATTGTATCTAATCATACTGAGATGGATCACTCTGGATGTTTGCCAAAGATTACTAAAGTTGCTAACAAAGCTATAGTAGTAGCATCTCCTAATGGTCAGAAAGGTTTAGGAAAACATTTTGATCAAGAATTCAATTTCAAGGTTGTTAACAGCGGTGATTCAATCAATATTGGTAAAAGGAATTTGCAATTTGTACTTACTCCTATGGTTCATTGGCCAGATTCTATGGTTACTTATATTCCCGAAGACAAATTGTTGCTTTCTAATGATGCTTTTGGTCAACACATCGCTTCTTCAGAACGTTTTGATGATCAACTTGATTTTGACATAGTTATTCAAGAGGCTACTAAATATTATGCTAATATAGTTTTTCCCTTTGGAGCACAAGTTAAAAAAGCGCTCCAGGCTTTATCAGGATTGGAGATTGACATGATTGCACCTAGCCATGGTATTATTTGGCGCAAAAACTTAGGTGAAATTATCCAGAAATATAAGGGTTGGGCTGATAATACTACCGAAGAGAGGGCTATTGTTGTCTATGACACAATGTGGGGTTCTACTGAGATAATAGCTAAAACAATTTCTAATGTTTTTATCAATAAAGGTATTCCAGCAGAACTCCTTAATCTTAAAAAAAATCATATTTCAGATATCATGACTAAAGTTTTGACTGCTAAATACATTTGCGTTGGTTCGTCGACTTTAAATAATTCTGTTCTTCCTACTGTAGCAGCATTCTTAAATTATATGCAAGGACTTGGACCTAAAAATAGAATTGGTTTAGGTTTTGGTTCTTATGGTTGGGGTGGGCAGAGTATTGCTCAGATACAAGAAGTTTTAAAGAGTTGCGGATTCCAATTATTAGATAGCATAAAAGTTCAGTATGTTCCTAAAAGGCAAGCTTTAGCTGAATTATCTGCGAAACTAGAGAAAGTTATCTAAAGAGGTTCGCATACAATAGAGATTAGAGTTACTAATAATATGTCCCTCGTCGCAAGGGATGTTTGGTGAATCTCTTCCGTGAAATTTTTCATTGAAAAATTTCTAAGGGTCTGACATTTACCAAACGCGACTTCGGGATAATTCGATCTAGTATTTTTTCTTGAAAAAATACTGATCTCATTAGGAGGCATTAATGGGGAGTATAAAAGGAACAAAAACTGAAAAAAATTTATTGGCTTCTTTTGCTGGAGAGTCACAGGCTAGGAATCGTTATACTTATTTTTCTTCAGTTGCTAAAAAAGCTGGGTATGAGCAGATTGCCGCAATCTTTTTGGAGACGGCTGACAATGAGAAGGAACATGCTAAGAAGTTTTTTAAGTTCCTAGAGGGTGGTGAAGTTGAAATTACGGCTAGCTATCCAGCAGGAATTATTGGGAATACGGCTGAAAACTTAGAAGCTTCTGCCAATGGTGAAAATCTAGAGTGGACTAAGCTGTATAAAGAGGCTGGCGATATTGCCAGAGAAGAAGGGTTTGGGGAAATTGCTAATCTATTTAAAGAAATTGCTGAAGTAGAAGTAGAACACGAGAAGAGATATCGTAAATTAGTTAAAAATATAAAGGAAGATAAAGTATTCAATAAAGACGCAGAAGGTGAGTGGAAGTGCCGTAATTGTGGTTATGTGCATAAGGGTAAGAATGCCCCAGAAAAATGCCCAGCTTGTGCTCATCCTAAGGGTCATTTTGAAATACGTTGTGAAAATTACTGAGGAGGCTTGGACTTTTGAAGCGTTAGCGCACAAAAGCCTTTAGTCGAGTCAGTCCCGATAGCAGCAAGAAAATTTAGGATAAATTTTCATAGCAGTTTGATATCGGGATAATTCGCACTATCCCTTTAGGGATGTGCTCATTAGGAGGTCGCTATGAAAGGACATGTTTGTAAAGTTTGTGGATTTATATCGATAAACGGAGAAGCACCTGATAATTGTCCGGTTTGTGGTGCGCCTAAGACAGCTTTTCTAGAGAAAGAGGATGCTATTAAAATTCCACAAGATTCAAATAATTTAAGTGAACTAGAAAAAAAGCATATTCCCAGCATCACTGTTGTTAAGAAATGTGGATTAATTCCGGAAGGGTGTCAGGATGTGCATGTTAAAATAGGTCAAATTCAACATCCGATGCAAACAGAACATTACATACAACATGTTGATTTTTACATTGATAAAACATTTATAGCAAGAGTACATTTATTGCCTGATAAGCTTAATCCAGCAGCAGCACTTCATCTTAAGATTGGCACAGGTAAGCTCACTGCTATAGAATTTTGCACTGTGCATGGTGTCTGGATTAGCGAAGTTAATTTGTAGTTTAGCAAAAGGAGGGCAATGATAAATACTTTTAATCCTCGGGAAATAATAGAGATTGCAATTAATATTGAAGAGAATGGTAGAAAGCTTTATCAAACTTTAGAGGATAAGACTAAGAAGGAAAAGCTAAAATCAATGTATAAGTACTTAAAAGAGCAAGAAGAGATTCATGGTAAGGTTTTTCAGGAGATGCTTGATAATATTGGAGAATGCATTGTTCATGAATTCAATTTAGGTGAATTTGAGGCTTACCTAAGAGCTATCGCTAGTGAGTATATTTTTACTCAGGAGTTGATTGATGAAAAAATAGAAAAAGGGTTTGGTGATGGCCTTGAAGCTGTTGAGTTTGGAATATTTGTAGAAAAAGAATCAATTCTTACTTATTCGGCTTTGCGTGAGTATGTTTTACCTGGAAAACAAGTAGCATTGGATAAGATTATTAGTGAAGAAAGAAAACACCTAATTAGTCTTGTTGCTCTAAAAGATTTTTTAAAAAAGGAGGGTTAAGGTGGAAGTAAAAGTTTATTCAACGCCAACTTGTCCTTACTGTACAATGGTTAAAGAATACCTTTCTTCTAAAAGTATTTCTTTCCAAGGCATAGATGTTTCCCTCGATAAAGCTGCTGCTGATGAAATGATAAAGGTTTCGGGACAAATGGGTGTGCCAACAATTGTTATTGGCAGTGAGGTTATTGTTGGTTTTGACAAAGAAGCAATAAATAAGGCTTTAAACCTATAGTTGTGATGGCAAAAGATCCAATATGTGGGATGTTGGTCAAAGAGGAAGCTAGTCTTAAATTATTTTGGGCTGGTGAGAATTTTTATTTTTGCAGCAAATCTTGTTTTGATAAGTTTACTAAAGAAAGAAAAATAAATAATCAAGAAATTACTGTTTGTCCGATTATTCCCAGAGTTCCTTTTTACAAGAACAAAACATTTATCGTTGCTTTAATTTTGATAGGAGCAAGTCTGCTTTCTTATCTGGTACCTATTTTAATACCACTTCGAAAATCATTAATAATCTATTTTAAAACAATATGGTGGGCTATTCTTCTGGGGTTAGTTCTTGGTGGTACGATGGAACATTATGTACCTAAAGAATATATTACTCATATTCTATCAAAACCAAAGAAACGAACTATTTTTTACTCAGTAATTTTAGGGTTTTTTATGAGTGTATGCTCACATGGCATTTTGGCCCTTTCGATAGAGTTACACAAAAAAGGTGCTTCTAATCCAGCAGTAGTAAGTTTTTTGCTTGCTAGTCCTTGGGCTAATTTAATTCTTACAGTGCTACTTGTGGGATTCTTTGGCTTAAAAGCTTTTTTTATTATATTTTCTGCTATTGTAATAGCGATAATAACTGGATTTATTTTTCAATTTCTAGAGCGAAAAAATCTTATTGAAACTAATAAGAACACTATAGAAGTTGAAGATAATTTCTCTATTGTCAACGATATGAAGAGGAGATTCAAAGCACGAGAATGGTCTTTTGAGGGATTTAAAAAAGACATCAAAGGAATTTCTAATGGCATAGTTTCCTTAAGCAATATGGTGTTATGGTGGGTATTAATTGGCACAGGATTAGCTGCTCTTTTTGGAGCCTATATACCGACGGATATATTCACTAATTATATGGGTCCAACTATCTTTGGTCTTCTTATTACTTTGCTTGTAGCTACAGTAATTGAAGTTTGTTCCGAAGGCTCAGCTCCGATTGCTTTTGAGATATTTAGGCAGACTGGAGCTTTGGGAAATAGCTTTGTTTTTCTTATGGCTGGAGTAGTTACTGATTATACTGAGATAGGGTTGTTATGGCATAATGTTGGCAAAAGGGTGGCTATTTGGTTACCGATTGTCACTGTGCCCCAGGTGATTATTTTAGGTATTATTGCTAATAAATTATTTTAGGAAGAAAACATGCTTGATTTAATAATTATTGGTGCTGGTCCCGCAGGCATTACTGCAGCTGTATATGCTGCTCGTAGGAATATGAGCATTTTGGTTGTAACCAAAGATATTGGTGGTCAAGCTGCGATAAGCGGTGATGTTGAGAATTATACTGGATATCAATTCATTACTGGACCAGAATTAGCTATTAAATTCCAAGCACACATGAGTAAATATAATATTGAAATAAAGGAGAATGAGGAAATTATTAAAATAGAGAAGGAAGGTGATTTGATTAGAGTTACTTCAGACAAGGGTTCGTATCAAGCAAAGACAATTATAGTTGCTTCGGGAAAACGCTCAAAAAAATTAAATGTGCCTGGTGAGAAGGAGTTTAAGAATAGAGGTCTTACTTATTGCGCCACTTGTGATGGACCTTTATTTGCACAAAAGGAAGTAGCGGTTATTGGTGGAGGAAATTCAAGTTTAGACGCAGCTATTCAGTTAATGAATATTGCTAAAAAAGTTTATATTGTTAATATTAATTCTGTCGTTGAAGGCGATGCTATAATGCAAGAGAAGCTTCATGGTAACGATAAAGTAATAATTTTAAATAATTCACAAGTTGAGGCAGTTTTAGGCGATAAAATGGTTAATGGTCTTAGAATAAAGCGAGAAGGCAAACAAGAAACCCTGGCAGTCCAAGGAATTTTTGTTGAAATTGGCTTGATTCCTAATTCGGAATTTGCAAAAATCTTAGACAGGAATGAATTTGGTGAAATTAAAATTAATTTTCACAATCAGACAAATATCTCGGGATTTTTTGCTGCTGGAGATGTTACCGATGTTCCCGAGAAACAAATAATAATTGCTTGCGGTGAAGGTTCAAAAGCTTGTCTTTCAGTTTTTAAATATTTAGCAACACATAAAATTTGAAGTTTACTAAGGAGGGGTATGGATAAAATTACTGATGATATAATTTATTTTTTTTGTAAACAGGGATTTGTTATTGTCTCTACCTTAGATTCAGAGGGAAGTATTCATTGCTCAGCAAAAGGTATAGCCGGGATAGAAGCAGAGGGTAAAGTTTATCTCCTTGACCTTTATCGAGGTAAGACTTTGAGTAATCTTAAATTAAATCCTACGATAAGCATTACAGCTGTGGATGAAGATGAGTTTAGAGGGTTTACTTTAAAGGGAGTAGCAAAAATTGTAGAGCGAGAAGAAATAAAAGAGCATATTATTACAAGATGGGAAGATAAAATTATTCAAAGAGTATCTAAGAGAGTAATTGGGCATATTAAAAAAGATAAAAAAAGTTCACACCATCCAGAAGTTATTTTTCCTCAGCCTCAATATCTTATTGAAATGGATCTAAAAGCGATAGTTGATCTAACTCCTAAAAATTTAAAAAAAAAGAAATAAAAAAAGAGAGAGAGTACTGTTTTTATGTACTGGTAATTCTTGCCGAAGTCAGATGGCTGAAGGGTTTTTATGCCGCTTAGCAGGAGATGATTTTAAAGGCTTTAGCGCTGGAGTTATGCCAATAAAGATTAACTTTTTAGCGATTACGGTAATGGCTGAGGTGGATATTAATATTGCATCCCAAAGATCAAAATCAATAAAAGAATTTTTAGGTCAACAATTTGATTATGTTGCTACTGTTTGCGATAATGCCAAAGAAGCTTGCCCGGTTTTTCCGGGAAGGTATAAAAGGATGCATTGGTATTTAGAGGATCCAGTTGAAGCTAATGGTAACAATGAAGAGAAAATTATTGTTTTTAGAAAAATCCGTGATCAAATAAAAAATTATATTGAGTTATTTTTAAAGGAAAGCAAAACTTAACACAAGGAGAGGATAAAGATGGATTGGAAGATATTTCTTACGACATTTGGGGCAATATTTTTAGCCGAACTTGCTGATAAAACTCAATTGGTAGGAATTGGCATGTCAGCTCGGTCAGGTAGGCCAGTATCAGTTTTCTTGGGTTCAGTAGCGGCTTATATAATCATTACTGCAATTTCGGTAGCAATCGGAGCAAGTTTAGGAAAGTATCTTAAGCCTGAGCTAATAAGGTATTTTGGTGCTTTTGCATTTGTAACAATAGGGGTATTAATGTTTTTTGGCAAAGTTTAAGGGATGACGAATATCCAAGAAAAGGTTTATAAAAAACAAAATTTAAGTTTTGAGAAATATTTAACTATTCAGGTTATTAGCTTAGATTACCTAAAATTACCGCTTGTTTTCGAGTAAAAAACCTACATATTTAACCTCTCTAATTCAATATATTTTTGAAGAAAAGTATCTTGACATGGCTTGAAATAAATGTTATATTAGAAATGAAAACCATTGTCAATAAGGAGAAAATAATGCACGGTAGATGTCAGAGAGGGCCAAGTTGGTGGCAAGGTAAATTTAGAGGATGTGGTTATAGATTTACAGTACCAAGAATGGCAATATTGGATGTTTTGAATATAACTTCAGGACATCTTAGTGCTGAAGATATATACATGAATGTCCACAAAGACTATCCTAACGTTGGCTTAACTACTGTTTATCGCACACTTGAGTTGCTTGTTCAAATGGAATTAGTTGTTAGGTCAGATTTTGGAGATGGACGAGCACGATATGAATTAAATCAGGGGCCGAAGGGGGAGCGTCATCACCATCATCATTTAGTGTGTACTAATTGCGGAAGAGTTATTGATTATACTGATTTTATTAAAGATGAAATCGAGCTGTTACAGAGGACAGAAAAGGGATTATCTAAAAAGTATAATTTTAAAATTGACAGTCACATTATTCAATTTTATGGACTATGTGAGAAGTGTAGGAGAAAAGGAAAGTAGTTAATTTTTTTTAAAATATTAATGAAAATGATTTTCAATAACAAAGGAGGTGTTTAAAATGCCAGGAGGAGATAGAGCAGGTCCTATGGGAATGGGCCCGATGACTGGTCAAGTAGCTGGATATTGTGCAAGCTATTCGTTACCTGAGTACGCAAAGCCAATCTATGGATTTGGCGAATTTGGTTATGGGCGTAGATGGGGGCGTGGATTAGGCAGAGGTTTGGGTTTTCAAGGAGCAGTTTATGTTTACGGGAATTCCTATCTTGCAGATCCATATTATAGGTCAGAGCCTAGTTCTGGGCAAGAAGCTCAAATGCTAAAAGAACAGGCTATAGCTATGCAGGAAGAAATTAGTGCTATAAATAGTCGCATAAAAGAGCTAGAGACTGGTAAAAAGTAATAATATAAATAAGCAGCGCATAAGGCGTATAATTAGGAGAAGAAATGAAAATAGCAATTTCTACAGAAGGGGATTCTGTATCAGCTCATTTTGGCCGTTGTCCTTATTTTACTATTATAGAGGTTGAAAATAGTAAAGTAATTGGTAAAGAAGTAATTGATAATCCTGGTCACCACCCAGGGTTTTTGCCTCAATTTTTGAATAAAAAGGGGGTAAATACTATTGTTGCCGGAGGCATGGGCCAGAGAGCTGTAGATTTATTTGCTGAAGCCAAAATAGGGGTTGTAATAGGAATTAGTGGCAAGATTGATCAAGTAGTAGAGAAGCTTCAAAATGGAACATTGGAAGGTGGAGAAAGTTTATGCAAGCCAGGTTTAGGAAAGGGGTATGGCCTAGATAAGGCTGGATGCGATCATCCGGAAGAGAAGGATTGTTAATCAAAGGAGATTAAATGATGAAGATTTGCATAACTGCACAAGGAGACAATTTAGATTCAGTAGTTGACCCTCGATTTGGACGTTGCCAATATTTTATTATTTTGGATACAGATAGTTTAGAGTTTGAAGCAATCGAAAATCCTAATGTTTCTGGTATGGGCGGAGTTGGAATTCAATCAGCGCAATTTATATCAGAGAAGAAAATTAAGGCTGTTTTAACTGGGAATGTTGGACCTAATGCCTTTCAAACTTTAAAAGCAGCTAATATTGAGGTAATTGTCGGAGTTTTGGGTATTGTCAAAGAGGCAGTAGAAAAGTATAAAAATGGCGAACTTAAATCAATAGATAACCCTAGCGTTGATTCCAAATTTGGAACAAATTAAGAAGTGAAGAAAGGGAGAGCTATGATTGTTAAGGTAGATAATAACAAATGCACAGGGTGTGGTGTTTTCATTGAGATATGCCCTGTAAATGCAATAAAAATCGAGAATAATAAAGCGATTATTAGCAAAGAGTGCATAGGATGTAGCGCATGTATAAGTCAGTGCCCTAGCGATGCAATTTCGTTAGATAATTAAGGAGGTGTAAGATGCCAAGGGGAGATGGAACAGGTCCTTCGGGGGGAGGTTTGGGACAAACAAATAGAGGTATGGGGCGAGACAGTGGTAGAGGACGTATGGGCGGTAATCGTTCAGGTGTAGGGCCAAAATGGAAATTGTATTTGTCCAAGCTGTGGAATGAAAATACGCCATCAGGCAGGCGTTCCATGTTATTCTGTAAATTGTCCTAAATGTGGAATAAAAATGGTAAGAGGATAATTTTGGAAAAAGTAGCAGAAAATTATAAAATGTATCTAGAGCGAGTCGAACTTTATAAAAAGTTTGGTTATGATATTGAGGCTGAAAGAAAGTTTTTGCTTGATAAATCAGAGCCCCTTTACGGTGATATTCTAGAAGTTGGTACCGGTAAAGGGTATTTGGCAGCTATTTTAGCTAAAGAGGGACATGAATTCATTAGCTTAGATATTTCTGAGGAAGAACAGAAGCTTGCTCGATTACATTTAAAACATTTAAAGTTAGAAGAGAAAGTAGATTTTAGAATAGGTAATGCTGAAAACTTGAGCTTTGCTGATAAAAGTTTTGATATAGTTATTTCTTCTCACGTGGTACACCATCTTAATCATCCTTTTAAAGTTATTGGTGAATTTATACGAGTTATTTCTTACGAAGGAAAAATTATTCTAAGTGATTTTAGTAAAGAGGGATTAGCGGTAGTAGATAAAATCCATAAAA
>JAGLSH010000017.1 GCA_023135855.1 Candidatus Omnitrophota bacterium | reverse complement strand
TTTTAACATCTATATCATCACAAAACTTCCAAGGTCCATATTCAGAAGAAGAAAATAAATTCTTAGAATTCTTATAGCCGATTTCCATATAGTCTACACCAGCAGCTGAAAGAGATTTATAAACTTCTCGAACAAGCCGATAATCGAAATCATGATTATTAATAAGTCCTCCGTCACGAATTGTACAGTCAAATACTTTAATTTCCTCCCTAAACATCATTCCTCCTAATTAAAAATTTAGTAAATTAAATTTCGGATTGCTTTATTAGTTTGCGGTAATATTCAATACACTCTGGGCAAGCTGAATCTTTCTGATTCCATTTAGGATGATCCTTTTTTATCAGATTGATTAAATACTCTTCTGCTTTAGCATGTTCTAAGGAATGTTCCTCATGAATCATTCTCTCGCAGATTTGGCATTTGTATTTCTTTTCTCCAGCAAGAGTCTTCTTTATCTTATTAAAAAAGTTTTTCATAATAATTATTGTGCTATAGAAACTACTTTTATAGTTGTGCGAACATCATCCTGCCAAGGCCAAAACATAGCAATCATAAGAGTACTACCTATTGCTTTCTTAAATAAAGTTTGGTTCTCACGAAGTCCCCCATGCTTTTGAGTTAAAACAACATCCTCTTCACTCGGCACAACTCCATATGGTTTTGCCGGTAAACCTAAAATATCAGCAAATAGTTCATTCCACTGCTTGGTATCCTTAGTATAAAAAACAACTTCATAATAATCATCAGCGATAAATCTCTCTTCGTAAATTTTTAAGCTTTCACACTTTTCAATAATTTCTCTTAATTCCATAGATACCAATCCTTTCCTATTACCTGTCAGCTAATATAATCTTCCCTTACTTATATATTAAACACTCTTATTATCCCTAAAATTCAACCTTAGTCAACCCCTCAATCAAACTCACCATATATTCGACCAAAGTCTATACCGCAAATAGTTTTTGACTGATATTTTTTTGGAAGAGAAATTCTTACTTCTTCCAAATCCTGATTCTGTATACCATTGCTTAAAGATAAATAAGCCTCAATAAAAGCTGCTAATTGATCAATGCCTTTAATAAGTTCTCCATCTCTTTCTGTAACACCCTCAGAAGTTATAATATTGGTAAACTCACTTTCAGTAAACATACGCATAGCTTGATGCCAAGCCTTAGGTATCAATTTATATATTTTTGCCTCCATTTCACTTCGTTCATATTCTTTAATTAAATCCTCTAATCCTGGTACTGATCTTTTTACCGGATTAATTATATCGCGAGTAAGTACTTCTGGTAAATCATGGAATAGCCCGGTAAAATAATTATTTGTAGCTCTTTTATTATCAGCTCCTATCTCTAAAGAAGATAAGTAAGCCAGTATTGCCACAATCAGCATATGACCTAAAACTGATGTTTTAGGAACTCGATACAGATGACTCCAACGTATTTGAAATCTTAATTGACCACAAATATTTACAAAATCTTTTAGTTCTTGAGAATATAGCAATTTCTGCATACTCTCTAAATCCTGATATTTCTCCTGTTTGGCACGTATATCTTCTTTTATCTCTTCAATCGCATAACCATTAGGGTTAGCGCGCTCAATAATATCAAACTCCCATTTGGTAGCGTAAAAGTGAGCGGCGCTTATAATTCTACGGTTTACATTACGCTCAGGATCATGCAAATAATTCTGGAATCTCTCACAAAAACCTTTACCCAAAGAGTCTATAAACGGACTTATTTTTTTATAAGCCCACTCATTCAATTTTTTATATTGTTTTTTATTGCCCTTTATTCGATGAAACAATGGAGGTTTTAAGTCAGTAATTACAATCCGCTGAAGAAATTCAAAAATTCCAGCTTCAATTATTTCAATCCAATCAAACCCTTCAGTTTGATTATTCTCTTCACACTTGCCCAGGCAATAAGCAATAATCATCTTATGAGCCTGCTTGTCTAATTCAGTCAAATCAACAGTACGAATCTGATCATTCCAACGCTGCATAGACGCAGCTTCATAAATCTTTAGGAGAAATGGCTTTTTTATCATTTGATGCATTATATCACTGATTTTATTCTTGTTGAGTAGATTTTTTTACAGTTTTATGGCCAGAAAGCTTAAAAGTTATATCATCTACTATAGCGTAAATGCAAGGTAAAACTACTAGAGTCAAAGCAGTGGCACAAATAATACCCCAAACAATAGTTAAAGCCATTGGCTTTAAGAAAGGATCACCACCCCAAATTCCATAGGCTGTAGGAGCCAGGCCTACAGCAGTAGTGATTGTAGTGAGAATAACTGGTCTAAGACGTAACTGTCCAGCTTTAACTAAAGAATGCCTACGATCAACGCCTTTTCGCCTTAAGTTATTAACAAATTCAACCAAAACTATTGAATCGTTAACTACAATTCCAATTAAGCCAATAGCACCCATAAACATAAAAAAACCAATCGGAAGTTGATGCAAGAAAAAGGCCCAGATTACTCCAATAAGACCAAAAGGAATCGCTGCCATAACAATCAACGGTTGAACTAACGAGTTAAAATTAGCAGCCAAAATTAAAAAAATCAAAAATAAAGCTAAAATAAAAGCCTTAGCAAAATCTTTCATTGACCGACTACTTTCACGTTGTTCACCAGCAAACTCTATACTATAGCCAGGATATTCACTTTTTACATTCGCAAACTTATTTTTTAATAAGTTAGTGGCCTGATAAGAGTTAATCTTCTTATTGTCAACGTTAGCCCTAATTGAGATAACTCTTTTTCCATGAAGATGCTGAATCCTAGACACTGAGACTTCATCCTGAAATTTAGCTATTTTGTTCAAAGGTATTAAATTACCGAATTTATTAGGAATAAGAATTTTCTGGAAGGACTCACGTTTAGTGCGATACTCCTCGGGGAATCTTACTAAAACATCAATTTCTTCTTCAGCCTTAACAGGTTTAATTGAAGTAGCTACTCCTCCACGAAAAACATTCCGAATGGTTGCGGCAATTTCGCCTACACTAAGATAAACGCTAGCTGCCCTTTCTTCATCAACTATTACTTTTATTTCTCCCCGGCCTACCTCATAATCAGAAGCCACATCTGAGATTCCTTCTAAAGATTCTAAAAATTCATTTATCTTACTACCAATTTGATTTAAAACTTCAAAACTCTCACCACGAATTTGGACTGCTACGGCCGCACCCACCGGAGGTCCAGCTTGCGGCATCTCAAAATAAACCTTGCTAAAACCTTCTAAATCTTCTACCTGAGGCCTTAGGTCATCAATAATCTCACTTACCTTTTTTCCTCGTTTTTGGTAAGGAGTAAGGTGCACAACAATTTGAGCTATGTGACTACCAGATTTACCGTAAGGATCAAAATGCCAAGTTTCTCCCATTGTTCCCACTTGAGTAGTGTAAGCTTCCATATATTCTTTTGATACTTTAGCTACCTTCTCCTCTATTATCCTTATTGACTTGTTGGTCTGATAAATGTTGGTTCCTACCGGCAGTTCAGCCCGGATAGTAAATTCCTCGATTCCTTCTTCTGAAGCAAACATAACCTTATCCATATTCCAAGCTAAAAGCCCAGTAATCAATAACACCAAAACTAAACCACCAAACACCCAATAACGTCGACTTAAAGCCTTATTTACTAACTGAGTATAAAAAGCAACTAGTTTTTTAAACCAGGGAAGTTCTTTGCGAGACTTAAATTTCTTGTCCTTGCGAATAAAATCAGCAAAATGTGAAGGAAGAACAACTAAAGCTTCAAACAAAGAAGCTAGAAGAGCAATAATAACCACCAGCGGTATACCCCAAATAAATTTACCCATCATTCCAGTCATAAAAAGAAGCGGGCTAAAAGCTGCGATAGTAGTAAGAATAGTGGTAGTAACTGGCTTGGCTACTTCTTGGGTACCCAAAATAGCGGCCTCTCTAGGTGAATAGCCATCCTCTAAATAACGCGAGCAATTCTCCGAAACAATAATTCCATCATCTACCAACATACCTAAAACTATAATTAAGCCAAACATAGTTATCAGATTAATGCTCAAACCAAAAAATCCCATGATTAGTAAAGTAGCTGAAAAAGCAATCGGCAAACCTAAGGCAGTTAGTAGAGCAATTCGAAATTGCAAAAAAACCATAAGAACCGCACAAACCAAAATAATACCAAGTATTCCATTATTTTTGAGCGTGCCTAGACGGCGTTGGATATAAAAAGAAATATCATTTATATAAGAAACTTTTAATTCTTTATTCTTAGTATGTTTTAGAAAATTATTTGTTTGTTTCTTTACCTGTCGAACAATAGTAATCGCATCACCACTGAAACGTTTAATCACTGTAAGGTTAATTGAACGAGTACCAAAACTCTTATTGATTACGCTTTCATCTTGAAAAGAAAACTTAACTTCAGCTATATCTTTTACTCGCAACCAATTGCCAGATTCATTAGCTCTAATGACTACATTTTCAATTTCTTCTTTAGTATGGAACTCACCGCTTACTCGAATACTGAATTCTTCGCTACCCCTAATTTTTCCGCCAGGTATGCTTCGGTTTTTCTTAGCCAAGGCATCAATCACTTCTTCCATACTCAAATAAATCTCAGCTAATTTATCCGGGTCAACTTCAACCCAAACCTCTTGATTACGAAAACCAATTCGAGAAATCTTAGAAACTCCTTCAATGTCTTCTAAAATATCTTCCAGATTCTCAGCCTGCTCCTGTAATGCTCCTTCAGACATATTTCCGCTTAAGGCTACTTGAACTACTGGAAATTCTCCAGAAGTAATTTCAGTCACCATTGGATCATCTTCCACATCTTGCGGTAAATTTCTAACCCGATCAACGGCTTTTTGGATATCGTTAATAACTTTACGTTTATTTTTTACATCCTGCCTTAATTCTAAGGAAATATTTGAATAATTCTCTGAAGATGTAGACTGCATCCGATCAACACCATCTACTCCTTTTAATTCTTTCTCAATTGGTACTGTTAAAAATTTCTCAACTTCTTGTGGCGCAGCTCCCGGATAAATTGTGCTAACAACTACTCTGTCATAAGAAACATCAGGAAAAGCTTCACGGCGAATTTTAAAAACAAAAAGAGTCAAGAGTCCAGCTATTAAGATAAAAACTGAAATCAAGTTAATTAATAATGAGTGTTTTACTGAAAATTCTGAAATCTTCATAATTATACCTTTATAAAGGTTCCTCCCAATATTTATCTAATAAAACATTTTTAACTAAATCCAGTTCTATCAAAGCTACCTTGTAAGTATAGGAATTAGTTGCTAAGGCTAACCTTGCCTTAAGGAGATCGTCTTCATACTGAATAAGGGTATCAGCATTTGAACGCCCATAACCAATACGTTTTATTTGATTATCAAGCTTCCTTTGATGTAACTTAATTATTGACTGATAAAGCCTAATCTGATTATCACTACTATTAACCTGATTAACTTTATCATTAATTTCCTGTAAAATAAGGCGTTCAACCCTCTTTAGCCGAAGTAAGAGCTGGCTATCTTCCAATCTTATTTTCTCAAGTTCTGATTTTGCTTCTCTATTCTCTAAGGGAACTTCAATAGTCAACGTTAAAGCTATTTCATCATTAGCATTACTTGAAAGACCTTCCCAAGCACTACCCCTATCAGCATTTATATTATTACGAGCAAAAGTAGCTTCAAGATCTATCTGCGGCCAAAGAGCATTTTCCTTAACCACTAAATCAATTTCACTCTTTTTAAGTTCATTTCTTATCCGTTTATAATCCCTTCGGGAGTTAATAGCTTCTTCTAATACCCGATATAAATTAACTGTACTCGGTTCAACGTTTATTTTATCCTTAGGCTTAACTTTATTTTTAAAATCCCCTTTATTAAGTAAAAAAAGTAGCTCATTTTTTGCAGTTTCCTGGCCTAAGTTAGCTACTGTTAAATCACTCTCTCTAGTATAGACAAGAGCCTCTATGGCTAGGAGCTCACTCTCTTCTACCAAGCCTATTGAATTCTTATTTTTATAAATCTCATGCAGTCTTTTTGCAGTTTTAAATATATCTTCTCTTATTACTACTTCTTCATCTTTTAAAACCAGATTCCAGTAAGCCTTTTGAGCTTTATATACGATTTCTTCAATATCATCTAAAGAAGTAAACTCAGAATTCTCAATATCAAGTTCAGTAAGTTTAATATCAGCTCGATCAGCTAAGCCAAAAAAGTTTTTGCCTATCTCCTGCTTTACCGTTAGCCCTACTAAAGCCTCATTATAAGGATTTAAAGTACTAAAAGCACTATTAGTTTTAGTTTTAGTAGCAATAGCATCTAGCGACAGCGTTGTCCCAGTAGGAAGCTTCTTCTCTAACCCAAGAGAAAATGAATGTTCTTTAGCATCAGAACCAGCAATAGAGTTAGCCTGAGCTTTTTTATTCCGATTATAGCTAGCCTCGGCAGTAAAAATAGTGTCGAATATAGACCTGGCATCATCTAGAGAAGTCCTACTTATATAAGCATCGTATTGAGCAATTTGGATATCCAAAGAATTCTCTATTGCCAATCTACTTACATCTTCAAGAGAAAGCTTAATCGTCTCAGTAGGTATATCTTCAGAATATACGCTACCAAACAACCCCAAAACTAAAATAAAGATTATTATCGGTTTATTATTTCTGATGCTTCTCATGAAAAGTCCTCTTTATTTTACGTAAAATTCCCAAATAAGCCTGGCGTTCTGCTTCACTAAGAACATCAAAGATATCGGAAATAATTTCTTTGCGAGCTGATTTAGTCTGTTCAATAATCTTCTTACCCTTAGCTGTTAAGGCAATAAATATAACTCTGCGGTCACGCTGATCGTAAACACGTTTTGCCAATTTCATTATTACTAAACGATTAATTAAGCCAGTAACAGCCGGAAGACTAATCTTCAAAATCTTAGCAATATTATTCATCTTCAAAGGCTTATCAACATTGAGTGCTTCCAGGGCTACATATTGAGGAAAAGTAATTTTCCCTTGGAACAAAGCATCAGCTCGCCTCTTTAACATTGAATTAGCTAGACGATGTACATAAGTTATTGTTTCAACTAACTCTTCGGAAAATTTTGAGATCTTTGTCTTTTTATCCATATTTAACCCCCTTAATACTTAACTACGTTAACTATTAACTAGTTAAAGTATATAACATATACCCCCTCCTTGTCAAGCCATCCAAGTATTTATTTTTCTTCCCATTAAATCTTGAAAATTGCTTTCAATACATATAGAATATAAGGGTAAACGAAACAACAAATTAAGACATGAAAAAGCACCGACTTAAACTTTTTTTTATTATTAGCTTACTCTTTGGCTTTCTAGCTTTAGGGTTAGCTGGGAAGTTCTCCTCTACTATAGCTGCCGATAGGTTCCTCTCCCCTACTATAAAAGAAGCCCTATATTGGATTGGCTTAGGGGAGAGCAAAATCCAATGTCAACTCTGCCCAAGAAGATGCGTCCTGACACCAAACCAAAAAGGATTTTGCAGAGGAAGAAAAAATATCGACGGAAAACTTTACACATTAAATTATGCTCAGCCAGTGGCCCTGCATGTTGATCCAATTGAAAAAAAACCCTTAGCCCATGTATATCCAGGAACAAAATCATTCTCAATTGCTACTGCTGGCTGTAATTTACGTTGTAAATTTTGTCAAAACTGGGAAATCTCTCAATTAGATCCTGAAAGTGTAAAGGTAGAACCAGTCCCTCCGAAAAAAATAGTTGATATGACAAAAGAAACTGGTTCTAAAACCATTGCCTTTACCTATACTGAACCAATTATATTTTATGAATATATGTTAGATATTGCAAAAATAGCAAAAGCTGAAGGCATAAAATGCGTAATTCATTCAGCAGGTTTTGTAAATGAGAAACCATTAAGAGAAATAGCTAAATATCTTACGGCAGCTAATATTGACTTAAAAGGTTTTAGCGATAAGTACTATGCTTCAATGTGTCGAGGAAACGTAAATACTGTGCTTAATACCTTAAAAATACTGAAAGAAGAGGGGGTTTGGCTTGAGATAACAAATCTACTTATTCCCGGTGCTAATGATAGCGACGAAGACATTGCTAAACTCTGCGAGTGGATTAAAGAAAACTTAGGCCCTGAAACTCCAATTCACTTTGCAAGGTTCTTTCCTCTCTACAAGCTCACAAATTTATCCCCTACTCCTCTAGCAACTTTGCTAAGAGCTAAAAAAATTGCTGAGAGAGAAGGAATGAAGCATATATATATTGGAAATGTTCCTCAACAAATTGGTGAGAATACTATCTGTCCTAATTGTTCCAAAACAATTATCAAGCGAATTGGCTACAATGTTATAGAAAATCTATTAGAAAATGGAAAATGCTCTTTCTGCGGGCATAAAATTCCTGGTATTTGGAATTAATTAGAAACACTCCCTTAAGCCCCAAACAAAAACTAAAAACATAATCATTAATAAACTAAGTCCTATCCCTAGGAAAGGAATAAAGAAAATTGAAAAGGCAAAGGTGCCAATAGCGGCTCCAGATAAATCAGCCACATAAATAGCCGGGGCTAAATCTTTAGGATTAGTTTTATTAGTAAGAATAAGACGGCTAAGCATAGGATATATAGCACCAGTAAGCATTCCTGACAATAATGATCCAATATAAAAAACAAAATCAACTTGGTGATGATTTCCCAAAGATTTTATCCCAATCCAAAGCCCAATTAGAAAGAAAAACCAAAGTAAATAAAGAAGTGACAAAGGCCTCCTGATTTTAAATATCTTATCACTTAATAAATTAACTAAAAACGTACCCAAGCTTAAACCAGCCATAAATATCCCCACCAAAATACCCAATTTCTGAAAAAGAGCTCCCGAATAAAGTTGAAAAAGTACAAAAATTATTGCACTTAGACCAATTGATAAAAAACCAATTACTGAAGCATTGAATAATAATAATGGCTTTCGTTTTGAGAAACCAAGACCACTGATGAAAAAAACCAGAATAATAAAAATAATAACTACTACATTTCTTACCATAGGAATATCTATTGATATGTGCGGGTAAAATTTTGCCTGCTCAATCAAAGAATAATACAAAAAGCCCAAAAGATTAAAATCACTATTTAAATCAACTTTCTTATCAAGCATCTTCTCAAGATAATCAATACGACCAGAATCGAGAGAGTCTTTAAGATGATACTTCGTAAAATAATCAGTAGAAAGTTTTAAATTTTCAAAATTTCCCATTAGCTCATTAGAATCAATTATTTTACCTAGACTAGCAATAACTATCATTGAATCTAAAGGTATAAGTAATCTACTTTTAAAAACGCTGTCTAATGTATTTATAATACAAGAGTTAAACCTGACAAATTGCGGACTTAAGATATCAGCTTTAGAGGGCATGCGAAAAGAAAAAATACTCTTATCATTTAAATGCTCTTTAATTAGTTGGAAAAACTGGTAAGAAAAATAACGATTAAAAGCTATGGTTGAGGGAGCCGCCATGTTTACAATTATACAATCATACTTCTTCCTATTCTTACTAAGATAAAATCGAGGATCAGCAACAATAAAATCAACTTTTTCTCTTTGACTAATCGTTAATTTATCAATACTTAGAAATGAAATAACAGGGTTTATACTCAGGCAATCCACCTTCTCAATTGGATATTTTAGTATTTCTTGAATTTGTCCGGAAAAATAAGGACCAACAAAAAGAACATTCTTAGCTTTAGGACTAGCTGCAAAAACGCTATGGATAAATTGCTCATTTCCAGCTTTATCTTCGCTAGTGGCAACTAAAGAACCATTTGCATATAAAGATTCAACATCAAATTTTTCTGCTAAAATAATCGGGCCATAGCTTGAACCTTTAAGTTTAAGGATATCGGCTCCTTTTAATTCAAACTTTAAAATTGGCTTAAAACTAAAGAAAAAAACTATGGTTAATAATATTATTGCCAAGAGAGAAATTATCTTTTTTCTTATCCCAAGATCTAAAACCAATAATAATAAACAAGTAAAAATAGTAAAAATAAACGGATTAGAATATGAAGAAAAAAGAAAAGTAAAGGCAATCCCGCCAATAAAAAACCCAATTGCCTCATATGCAAAAAACTTTCCAAAAGTTCTTACCTCTGGTGAGTGTTTATCTAGATAATCTTGGCTAAAAACTCTAAATGAATAACCAATCAAAAAGCCAATTGGACCAATAAGAAAAATTGCCGCTACAAAAATAAATCCTAAGCTTGCTGATTCATAGTAGCTTAAACCAACTAAAGACTTAATAAGGTGAGTAGCCCAAATTACCAAGGAATATGTTAATGCAAAAAGGACCGAAATAATAGCTGGGCTTAAGGTCTTTTTCTTCTTGAAAAGAAAACTTCCCAAAGAACAAAAAACAAGCCATACTCCGACTCCCAAAATAAAACTAAGCTCATTTTTAGCTAAGGAATAAGTAAATTCCCTAAAAATAGTTAATTGAAATATTGAAGAAAGTATTCCTAAGACAATAAATATAAGCATAGACAACTCCTTATTTTTCCATTATATTATTTTATAGCAGAGATGAAAGAAAATCTATACTATTTATTCGTTAGTGGTTTAATTTTAGGTTCCGGACCTTGTTTGAGTTTATGTGCTCCAATATTGGTAAGTTATGCTGCTGTTAGCAAAAAAGGATTCAAAAGCTCATTCTTTTCTTATTTAATATTTTCTCTAAGCAAACTCCTAGGTTACTGTATTTTAGGAATTCTTTGTGGTTTAGGGGTTAAAATAATTGCTAGTCCTCTAGTTGCAAAACACTTAGATCTTATCTACATTATTGTCGGCTGCTTTATTGTTCTCATCGGAGTAACAGCTATTTTTAATCGAGGAAGTAATTCTAGTCCTATCTGTAGCTGGATACACAAAGGAAATATTAGAAACGTCGGTATTCTAGGGCTTTTAATCGGATTGGCTCCTTGTCTTCCACTTTTAGGAATATTAAATTATATTGTCCTTGTTTCCGACTCTTATCTTAATACACTCGGCTTCTGCATAGTATTCGGCTTAGGAACAATTATCTCGCCATTATTCCTTATGGTAATGCTCTCAGGTAGACTGGCTCAAACCTTTTCAAAAAATAATAAATTAAAAACAATAATTAGAATTCTTTGCGGAGGAATTATTATATTCTTGGGAGGAAAAATTATTCTTCAAACACTTCTGCACTAAAAATATAAATATCGCATTTACCGCTCTTCCAAGCATCTGATTCCATGCCAGCTTTTTGGCTACAAAGACTATTCATAAATTCTTC